>JAYTRW010000233.1:0-14532 GCA_043745985.1 Methylotenera sp. | reverse complement strand
ATTTAGTTTTGGTTTAACTCTTTTAATTAATAAGGAAATCTCATGAAAGCCTTGAATTGGATTACAAATCGCCACGTGGTAAGCGCGTTAATCGCAGCGCCAATTTTATTTAGTTGTGCTTATGCTTCTGCTGAAGAAGCGGCACCAGATGCTGGCACACCGCCTGTTGCAGATCATTTGGCTCGCGAACATGTGGCTGCTACAGAGCCAGCACCAGCTTACACACTTACTTACAATCTTGGTTTATATAGCAGCTATATGTTCCGTGGTGTTGATTACTCAGATGGTCCAGCATTACAGGGTGGGATTGACTGGGCACATAGCAGTGGCTTTTACTTAGGTACATGGTTTTCTAACTTAGATCCTTATGCGTTTGGTAAGAATGATACTACAGGTACAAAAGGTAATCATTTGGAAACAGACTTTTACGGCGGTTACGCGCATACATTCGAAAATGGTTTTGGTGTGAACTTCTTGGGTAACTACTATAAATACTTAGAAGGCAGAAACTCTGCTAATAATCATAAACAAGATTCATTTGAAGCTTCAGTAGCGCTTTCATATAAATGGTTCACTTACACCTACTACAATATGTTGACTGATTACTATGGTCAAGATGAAACAGATGCTAACTTCAACGTGACTGGTAATCGCAATACCAAGTACTCAGACTACCATGAGTTAAAAGCAAACTACAATTTGCCTATTGGTGATATAGCTTTGATGGCTAAAGTAGGTTATCAAACAACAAAAAACTTACAGGGTGATGAAGGTGATTGGGCAATTGGTTTATCTAGAAACTTTTCGCTACCTACAGGTGGAAAGCCTTTAGAAGGCTTTAATGCTGGAGCAACAGCTACAGGAACATTTGCAGTTGAAAATCAAGGTTACTACACATACACAGGCGCTAACGGCGAGACAAGAAAAGCGAATGAAGGTAAATTATGGTTCTTTGTTAAACGTAGTTGGTAAGAATGCGTAAGTAAGTTTCTTTAAGTAAAAAAGGACGCCTAGGCGTCCTTTTTATATATTGTTAATGCAAGTTCTTAGGATTAAATTAATTAATTTTCACAAATAAAATTTACTCTTGTTGTTTGTGAACAAATGCCTAATATGCTATAGTTTGGCGCTTAAATTAAGCGTTTTTTAGCTTGTATTTGTGGGTAAAGTACGGCTTTTAAACCAAACCCTTAGTAAACTTAGAACCTTGACCTTAGGAATAAACCGCATGGCATTGAATGTTGAAACTATCAGTAAACTTGAACGTCGTATTACGATTTCAGTTCCACTCCAACCGCTTCAGGCGCAGATTCATCAGCGTTTGGCTCAAATGTCTCGCACCGCAAAGTTTGCTGGTTTTAGACCAGGTAAAGCACCTATGGGATTAGTGAATCAGCATTATGGTGATCAAGTACGTGATGAAGTCTATTCTGGTGCAGTTGAGAAAAGCTTTGGTGATGCGGTAGATGAAGCTAAATTACGCGTTGCTGGTTACCCAAATATTGAACATAAACCATTCGATGCTGCCACTCAAAATTTAGAATACACCGCTACTTTTGAAGTATTTCCTGAAGTTGTTTATGGCGATTTGGTTAAAATGAAAATTGAGCGCCCTGTAATTGAGTTGGGTGAGGCTGATGTTAAAAAAACATTAGACGTTTTAGTAAAACAACGCGTGAGCTATTCGCCTGTTAAACGCGCTGCTAAAAAAGGTGATCGCGTTAACGTGACACTTAGAGCTTCTATTGACGGCAAAGAGGTTGAATCTACTGGTGATACGGGCATTGATTTAGTATTGGGTGAGGCTGGTCGTGTAGAGTCATTCGACGCGGAACTTACTGGCGGTAAAGCTGGCACTTCAAAACAGTTTGATATCAGCTACCCAGCAGACCACACACCAGAGCAATTGGCAGGTAAAACAGTCACTTATGATGTTACTTATGTCAGCGTTTCTGAACCAAAGTTGCCTGAATTAGATGCTGATTTTGCAAAAAGTTTAGGCATTGAAGACGGTGATGTTGAGAAAATGAAAGCTGAAATCACTGAAAGCTTAAATCAAGAAGTGGCTAAGCGTGTAAGTGCTAAATTAAAAGAGCAGGTATTCCAAGCTTTGGTTGATAGCGCTGATTTCGAGATTCCACGTATATTACTTGGATCTGAAATAAACCGTATGATGGAAACGACTGCACAAAACCTAAAACAACGTGGTGCTGATTTGAGTACCATAAAACTTGAGCCTTCAATGTTTGAAGAGCAGGCTAAACGTAGCACTACACTTCGTTTGATTTTAGGCGAATTAATTAATACTAATGGTTTACACGCAAATGCTGACCAAATTCGTGCGATGGTTGATGTGTTCTCACAAAGCTTCGAGCGTCCAGCTGACGTAGTGACTTGGTACTACGCTGATCCTAAGCGTTTAGATGAGCCATCTGCTTTGGCTACTGAAGAGAACGCTGTGGCTTATGTGTTGTCCAAAGCTAAAGTAAGTGATAAAAAAGTTAAATTCGATGATTTAATGGGAAATGCCTAAATGACAGGTTTTAATATGGATAGTATGCAACAACCGCAATCAGCGTTAGATCTGAGCCCTCAAGGCTTAGGTTATATCCCAATGGTTGTAGAGCAGAGTGGTCGTGGTGAGCGCTCTTATGACATCTATTCGCGTTTGCTGAAAGAGCGTGTGATATTTCTTGTTGGCCCAGTCAATGATATGTCAGCAAACCTTGTGGTAGCTCAGCTTCTATTCTTAGAGGCTGAAAATCCAGATAAGGATATTTCTCTCTACATTAACTCTCCAGGCGGATCTGTGACTGCAGGTATGTCGATTTATGACACCATGCAATTCATTAAAGCCGATGTAAGTACTTTGTGTATTGGCCAAGCAGCAAGTATGGGTGCATTTTTATTAGCTGCTGGCACAAAGGGTAAGCGATTTAGTTTGCCAAACTCACGCGTGATGATTCATCAACCCTCAGGCGGTTTCCAAGGTCAATCTACCGACATTGAAATTCATGCAAAAGAAATCTTGTATTTACGTGCGAGATTAAATGATATTTTGGCGCACCATACAGGTAAAACAGCGGCAGAGATTGACCGTGATACTGAGCGTGACAACTTTATGAGCGCTATGCAGTCAGTTGAATATGGCATGATTGATAAAGTGATTGAAAGTCGCACAGAAGCTGCATAAGATTGCTTTAAAGTTAAAGGTTTTGAAGTCGTAATGATAGTAATGTTGTTACAAGCTACAATTTAAATAGGAATTACACATGGCGAATAAAGCCGACGGCGACAAGCTACTCTATTGTTCATTCTGTGGCAAAAGCCAACATGAAGTAAAAAAACTCATTGCTGGACCCTCTGTGTTCGTTTGCAATGAGTGTGTTGATTTGTGTAATGACATCATCAGAGAAGAAGTCAAGAATACTGATGGCTTAAAATCAACAGATCAAAGCTTACCTACACCACAAGAAATTTGTAAGATTTTAGATCAATACGTGATTGGTCAAACGCATGCTAAAAAGAACTTAGCGGTTGCGGTATATAACCATTACAAGCGCCTTGGTCATAATAATCTGTCAGATGGCGGTCAAAAAGACGAAGTTGAAATCTCAAAAAGTAATATTTTGTTGATAGGACCAACAGGTTCAGGCAAAACATTATTAGCGCAAACATTGGCACGATTACTTGATGTGCCATTCGTAATGGCCGACGCCACTACTTTGACTGAAGCTGGTTATGTGGGCGAAGACGTTGAAAATATTATGCAAAAACTATTGCAGAAATGTGATTACGATGTTGAAAAAGCCAAACGTGGCATTGTATATATCGACGAGGTAGATAAAATTTCACGTAAATCTGAAAATGCTTCTATCACTCGTGATGTTTCAGGTGAAGGCGTACAACAAGCATTACTCAAGCTGATAGAGGGTACGGTTGCTTCTATCCCTCCACAAGGCGGCCGTAAACATCCAAATCAAGAGTTTGTGCAACTTGATACGACTAATATATTATTCATTTGCGGCGGTGCTTTTGACGGTTTGGAAAAAGTTATACGCTTACGCTCTGAAAAAGGTGGTATTGGTTTTAGTGCGGAAGTAAAAGGCAAAAATGATATTCGTCAGGTTGGCGCAGTGTTGCGCGATGTAGAGCCTGAAGATTTGATTAAATTTGGTTTAATTCCAGAGTTTATTGGTCGTTTGCCCGTAGTCGCAACGTTAGAGTCTCTTGATGAAGCTGCGCTGATGACGATTTTAACTGAGCCTAAAAATGCGCTCACTAAACAGTACATCAAGCTATTTAAGATGGAAGGTGTAGAGTTGGAGTTTAGAGAATCTGCATTGCTCTTAATTGCTAAAAAAGCACTTGAGCGTAAAACAGGGGCACGAGGCCTGCGTTCAATTCTAGAGCACTCACTACTCGATATTATGTATGAATTACCTTCTTTGGCAAACTTGAGTAAAGTGGTAGTCGACGAAGGGGTTGTTCGCGGCGATGCGCCAGCAATCTTGATTTATGCAGATAAGCCTACCGAAGAAGCTGTTGGCTAATCGTAATTAATTCACTTCATTGCTTTTGTCTTTAAACTATTTTGTTTGAAAATTAAAGCATCTGCTGAAACTTCAGACTTGAACTCTAAAGTTTCAGCCCCATAAATGATTCTGTAGGCATAAATGGCTTACTCTTTAGTTTAATTTGGAAGTCTCCATGACAAAATCATTACCTGTATACACTCCTGATAATGGCTTATTGCCAGTATTGCCTTTGCGCGATGTTGTCGTTTATCCGCACTTGGTGATCCCATTATTTGTTGGCCGCACTAAGTCTGTAAAAGCCCTAGAAATTGCTTCAGAGGGTAATAAGCAGATTTTATTGGTTGCTCAGAAATCGGCTAACAAAGATGAACCAGATGCGGCTGATTTGTATGAAGTCGGTACAATCGCTACTGTACTTCAAATGTTGAAGTTGCCCGATGGCACTGTTAAGGTGTTAGTTGAAGGCGTACAACGCGCTAAAGTGACAGACTTCATTGAGACTGAAGAGTGCTTTGCCGCAAATGCTGAACTTATCGCTGAATCTGTCAATGATGTAGAGATTCAAGCCTTGATGCGCACAGTATTCGCTCAGTTTGATCAATACGTTAAACTCAATAAAAAGATCCCACCTGAAATACTAACTTCCCTTGCTACTATTGATGAGGCAGGGCGCTTAGCAGATACTATTGCCGCCCATTTAACTTTGAAGTTAGATGAAAAACAAAAAATATTAGAGATGTTTAGTGTAGCTGAACGCTTAGAGCATTTACTACGCTTGATGGAAGGCGAAATTGATATTCTACAAGTTGAGAAGCGTATCCGTGGGCGTGTAAAACGCCAAATGGAAAAAACTCAACGTGAATACTACTTAAATGAGCAAGTAAAAGCGATTCAAAAAGAGTTGGGCGAACAAGATGAAAACGCCGATATGGAAGAGCTTGAAAAGCGTATAGAAGCGGCTCGTATGCCTAAAGAGGCGCTAACTAAAGTTGCGAGTGAGCTTAAAAAACTGAAATTGATGTCACCGATGTCTGCTGAAGCTTCGGTGGTACGTAATTATATTGATATTTTGATTAATTTGCCTTGGAAGAAAAAGACAAAAATTAGCAAGGATTTATTAGCGGCTGAAAAAGTTCTTGATGATGACCATTACGGCCTAGAAAAAGTCAAAGAGCGTATCGTTGAGTATTTAGCGGTTCAGCAGCGTGTTGATAAAATTAAAGCGCCAATTTTATGTTTGGTTGGTCCTCCAGGCGTGGGTAAAACTTCGCTGGGACAAAGTATTGCGAAAGCTGTGAATCGTAAATTCGTTCGCATGGCCTTAGGTGGTGTGCGTGATGAGTCTGAAATCCGTGGCCATAGACGTACTTATATAGGCTCAATGCCTGGTAAGATTTTGCAAAGCATGAGCAAAGTTGGTGTTAAAAATCCATTATTTCTACTCGATGAAGTCGATAAAATGGGTCAAGACATGCGCGGCGATCCATCTTCTGCATTGTTAGAGGTGCTAGATCCTGAGCAAAACCATACGTTTTCTGATCACTATGTCGAAGTCGAGTATGACTTGTCAGATGTGATGTTTGTTGCAACCGCAAACTCAATGAATATACCAGCAGCGCTACTTGATCGTATGGAGATTATTCATCTTTCAGGCTATACCGAAGATGAAAAAGTGAATATCGCGATGCGTTATCTGTTGCCTAAGCAGCTGAAATCTCACGGTTTAAAAGAACAAGAAGCCAGTGTTTCTGAGGCGGCTGTGCGCGATATCATTCGCTATTACTCACGTGAGGCTGGAGTGCGTAAACTTGAACAAGAAATTGCAAAAGTTTGCCGTAAAATAGTTAAAGAGCTAATTACGGTTAAGGCTAAAGAGGGCTCGAAAGCGCCTAAAAAAATCACGGTGATACCGAAAAATTTAGATAAATACTTAGGTGTGCAACGTTACGACTATGGTGTTGCTGCAAAAGAAAACCAAGTTGGACAAGTAACAGGCTTAGCTTGGACATCCGTAGGTGGCGAGTTGTTGACCATTGAAGCTGTCTTATTACCAGGTAAAGGTAAGACAACAACTACTGGTAAGCTTGGCGACGTTATGAAAGAGTCTACGCAGGCTGCGATGAGTGTTGTTCGTAGTCGTTCTAAACGCCTTGGTATTGCCGATGATTTTTACGAAAAAAATGATATACATATTCACTTTCCTGAAGGTGCTACGCCTAAAGATGGACCTAGTGCAGGTATCGCCATTACTACAGCCTTAGTTTCAATTTTAACGGGTATTCCAGTACGTGCAGACGTAGCGATGACAGGTGAGATTACGTTACGCGGTGAAGTATTACCTATTGGCGGCTTGAAAGAGAAGTTGCTTGCAGCTCATCGTGGGGGCATTAAAACAGTATTAATTCCAAGTCAGAACGTTAAAGACTTGGCTGATATTCCTGAAAATATTAAAAACCACTTGGATATTCATCCTGTGCAATGGATAGATGAGGTGTTGGCGCTTGCATTGGCTTCACAACCAGTGCCGTTGTCTGAACTGCCTCAAGCTAATGAAATTGTTGCAAATGATCTCCAAGCTGCTGATAAGTCAGTGGAAAGTATAAATGATATTGTTGAGGCTATTAAGCACTAGAAAAATAAGTGTATATCAACGGTTTAAAAGCTTGACATAGCCTTTGTAGGCTTGATATAAAGTTGTACGGGTAGTCAATACCCAAATTTAACTTAGTTTTTATTTAACAACCTTTAAGAGGGGACTACTCGTGAATAAATCAGAACTGATTGACAGTATTGCAAGTGCTTCTGGCCTTTCAAAAGCTGCAGCTGGTCGTGCGTTAGATGCAACTACAGCAGCAATTACTGCTGCAATGAAAAAAGGCGACTTGGTAACATTAATTGGCTTCGGTACATTCTACGTTGGTAAGCGCGAAGCACGTAATGGACGCAACCCACGTACAGGTGCAACCATTCAGATTAAAGCTGCAAACTCTCCTAAATTTAGGGCTGGTAAATCTCTTAAAGATGCTGTAAACTAGTGTTTTTGTTGGTTAAGCAGGGTGCTTAGCTCAGTTGGTAGAGCGTCGCCCTTACAAGGCGAATGTCAGCGGTTCGACCCCGTTAGCACCCACCAAGTAATACAAAAAAATGTGACTAAGCCGTTCCTAATTTTAAATTTGAGAGTGCTGGTATTTTGAGCACTCTTTTATTTTGTGAAAAATAAGAGCGCACCTTTTAAGTGGTATAAATAAAAAGCGTATTAATTAGTGTTAGTACGTTAAGTTTTATGGAGTGGTAGTTCAGTTGGTTAGAATACCTGCCTGTCACGCAGGGGGTCGCGGGTTCGAGTCCCGTCCGCTCCGCCAAATAAAAATAGCGAGTCTTAGGACTCGCTATTTTTATTTGTACTTTTGCTTTTGCATAGCGGAAAAGCTTCTGTATTGTGCAGCTAAGAAAATTACTAAGCCTATCTTATGATATATTAGTGACGTTTTGGATTTTACGCAGTCCTATCCAAAGGTTTCAATGAGTATTAAAGCTCCAAGTCTGAATTTTTGAGTGGACTTGAAGTCTAGAAGATTTGTATTTATTAAGGATAGAAGGTTTTTATGTTAAATCAAATTCGCACCGTAGCCCAAGGTTGGGTTGGCAAAGCTCTGTTGGCTTTAATTACTATTCCTTTTGCATTATTTGGTATTGACTCGTATTTGAGTAGTGCAGGTAATAATGTCGCCGTAGCTAAAGTAGCTGGTAACACTATCTCTGCACAAGCATATGATAATGCCTTGAAAAATATGCGTAATCGCTTGCAATCAGAGGGTAAGTTTGAACAGGCCCAATTAGATAGTCCTGAAGTCAAGTCTTTAGTGTTAGATCAGCTTATTAATAAGCAATTATTAAGCGATGAAATTCATAATGCTAAATATGCTATTAGCGATTTACAGCTTGCTACTTATGTGACAAGCATGCCTGAATTTCAGAAAGATGGCAAATTTTCACAAGACCTTTACGATCAAACTTTATCGCAAAATCAACTTTCACCGACTAAGTTTGAAGCTGGTATGCGTGCTGATCTATTGGTACAGCAGGCGCAAGATGGCATAGCTAAATTAGGATTTATTTCTAACGTACGTGCAGATGAAGTGCTTAAATTGGCTAATCAACAACGCGTAGTTAGTGTGTCAGAAATCAAGACTAAAGACTTTGTTGATCAAGTAACGGTTAAGCCTGAAGAGGTTAAGGCATATTACGAACTGCATAAAAATAAACTCATCGTTCCTGAGCAAGTGAAAATTGAGTTTTTATCATTAGCGCCTGTGAACTTTATGCGTAATGTGAATGTAAGTGATGATGAAGTTAAGAAGTATTATGATGATAACGCGGCTAAGTTTCAGAGTAATGAGCAAAGACGCGCTAGTCATATTTTGATTGCTTTTGGCGTGAGTGCTACACCAGAGCAAAAACAACAAGCTAAAGCTAAAGCTGAAGAAATCTTAGCTCAAATTAAAAAAGACCCAAGTAAGTTTGAACAGTTGGCTCTTAAGAACTCACAAGACCCTGGTTCTGCAGTTAAAGGCGGAGATTTAGGCAGCTTTGGTCATGGTGCAATGGTAAAACCATTTGAAAATGCTGCATTTAGCATGAAGCTTAATCAGGTGAGTGATTTGGTCGAGTCAGAGTTCGGCTATCATATTATTAAAGTGACCGAAATTTCTGGTCAAAATGCTGATTTTAATAGCTTGAAACCACAAATCAAAGGCGATTTAATGTTTCAAAAAGCTAAAGATGAGTTTGCTAAGCAGTCAGAAACGTTTAGTGATTTGGTTTATACGCAATCAGGTAGCTTAGAGCCAGCTGCTAAAGCTTTCGGTGGTCAAGTGCAGAAGTCGGATTGGCTAAACCGTGAGTCTGGCGCGAAGTTTTTTAAAAACAATGACAAAATCATGAGTTTGATTTTTTCAAATGAAGTGCTTAAAGACCGCCGTAATACAGAAGCTATTGAGGTTTCTACAGATAATATGGTTTCAGCAAGAGTTGTTGACTATAAACCTGCTGCTCCAAAGACCTTTGATGAAGTGAAAGCTGGTATTGAAGCATTGCTTAAATTAGAGGCGGCTTCTAAGTTAGCGGTAAGTAAGGGCGAGGCAGCACTTAAAGACTTGCGTGATGGCAAAAATGTTGCGGGTATTGAGTGGATTAAAGAGGTCACTGTTGATCGTAAAAATGCCCAAGGTTTAACAGATTTAGCGATGAATCAAGTATTTAAAACCAATACTGTGAAACTACCTGCTTATTCTGGCTTGGCTGATAGTAAACAAGGTTACTTACTGGTTAAAGTGATTAAAGTTGATTCGTTTTCATTAGCGGATGAAGAAACTAAAAAAGCGGCTAAAGCTCAGTTAAATGCGGCTTTAGCAAATGAGTACATTGCTGCTTATAAGCAATCACTTCGTGAAAAAGCAAAAGTGACCGTTAATGAAAAGCTTTTGTTAAGTAATGCAGCAAAATAGTTAAAAGTTAGGCAATAAAAAAGGCACTCTAGAGTGCCTTTTTTATTGGGTTAAAGTTATCACACTTTTTTAGTCAATCACGCCCGCAGCCGTAATATTCATACCGCCATCTACATAAGTAATTTCGCCTGTAACACCTGAGGCTAAATCACTACATAAGAATGCAGACACATTGCCAACTTCTTCAATCGTTACATTGCGGCGCAGGGCTGCATGTTTTTCGTTGTAGCTAATCATTTTATCAAAATCACCAATACCAGAAGCTGCCAGTGTTTTAATCGGACCAGCGGATACGGCGTTTACACGTATGCCTTTAGGACCTAAACTTTGCGCCATATAGCGTACATTGGCTTCAAGGCTGGCTTTCGCTAAGCCCATCACATTGTAGTTAGGCATGGTACGTTCTGCACCTAAATAGCTCAATGTTAACAGGCTACCATTTCTACCTTGCATCATCGGCAATGCTGCCTTAGCTAACGCAGCGAAACTGTATGAGCTGATGTCATGCGCGATGCGGAAGTTTTCACGTGTTACTTTTTCTAGGTAGTCGCCATCTAGGGCATCTTTTGGTACGAACGCAATTGAATGGACAATTGAATCTATGCCATCCCAATGTGTAGCGATTTGAGGGAATAGGGCATCAATCAAGGTGTCTTCGGCAACGTCACAATGAAATAATAGTGTAGAGTCAAAGTCTGCAGCTAATTTTGCAACACGCTCTTGATGTTTTTCCATTTGGTACGTGAACGCTAGTTCTGCACCTTCGCGCTTCATTGCTGCTGCAATACCGTAAGCAATTGAGCGGTTGCTCAATAAGCCAGTGATTAATACTTTTTTACCTGCTAAAAATCCCATGCCATTATTCCTATCTTTAACTCTTAAATATGATGAATGCTAATGTTGACTGCTTCTAGGGTTATACGCTTCACGTAAACCATCTCCAAGCAGATTATACCCTAACACCGTAATCAATATCGCAAGGCCAGGGAAAAGTGAAAGCCACCAAGCAAACTGAATGTATTCTTTACCATCAGTTAAAATGTTGCCCCATGAGGCTTGTGGTGCTTGTACGCCTAGACCTAAAAAACTGAGACCTGACTCTACAAGCACGGCGCTTGCGATGCCTAAAATTGAGCTGACAATAATTGGCGTTAGACTATTTGGTAATAAATGAGTGAAAATAAGTCGGCCATCTTTGGCTCCTAGTGCTTGAGCAGCTAGTACAAACTCTCGATTCCGTAAGCTTAAAAATTCCGCACGAACTAAGCGAGTAACACCCATCCATGACGTTAAGCCAATGACAATCATAATGTTCCAAATCGATGGTGTTAAAAATGCGATAACCGCTAAGATTAAAAAGAAAGTGGGAATTGACAGCATTACATCAACAATTCGCATGATAAGTGTATCAACCCAGCCTCTGTAAAAGCCTGCAGCCGCGCCTAGGATGATGCCAATAGCTGTAGCAATACCAACAGCTACAAAGCCGACCATTAACGATATACGGGCGCCGTACAGCATGCGTGAGAATACATCTCGACCCAAACCATCTGTGCCCATTAAATGTTGAGATGAAGGGGACAGTAATATCGCTTTCACATCAATGGCATCAGGGTCGTATGGCGCAATTAATGGTGCAATGATTGCAAGTAAGAGAATGCTGGCAATAATAATAAAGCCGATTAGAACTAGTGGGTTGGAAAAGAACTTTCTCATTGCGCTACTCCACGTCTAACGCGGGGGTCGGCCCATGCATAAGCCACATCTGCTATTAAATTACCTATCAAAGTTAGCACTGCCCCTATAGTAAGAATGCCCATAATGACTGGAAAGTCGCGCATTAAAACCGCATCGTAAAACAACTTACCCATGCCTGGAATCGCAAAAATACTTTCAGCAATGACTGAACCACCAATTAAGCCAGGAATACTTAAACCGAATATGGTAATGAGTGGCAATAGCGCATTGCGCAAAGCGTGACCATAAATCACACGTTTTTCACTTAAGCCTTTTGAACGTGCAGTAGTGATGTAGTCTTGATGTAGGACTTCTAACATGCCATTTCTCACAAATAAGGAGATACCAGCCAAGCCCGTAATGCCAGAAATAAATACTGGAAGCACTAAGTGTTTTAGCGTGTCTGTGATTTGTGCAAGCCAACTCATGTTTTCATGCCCAATGCTTTGTAATCCTGAAATGGGAAGCCAGGTATGCTGTACGCCAGTCCAATACATCAACATTAAGGCAAGCCAAAAGCCAGGTATAGCAAAGCCGACGAATACAAATAGGGTGATGCTGCGATCTGTTAGCTGGTTTTGATTCAGTGCGGAAATAACGCCAAGCGGTAAGGCTACGCTGATAATGAGTATTAAGCTGAGTAAGTTGATTAGCAAAGTAATGGGTAAAGCCTCTTGAATCATGCCCAGTGTGACGTTTCCATCTTTATCTTTAGTTTGCCAAAACACAGGGCGTTGATGTGATGCAAACGAGGTGCCAAAATCTAGCGTCGCCATGCGCTTCATCCATAGGCCATATTGCACAATCACGGGTTTATCTAGGCTATATAGCTCACGTAATTTTTGTCGTGACTCTTCGCTTGCTTTCGGGTTGAAACTGGCTTCGCTGGTAGTAATGTCGCCAGGTGCTAAGTGCATGATAAAAAATGAAATTAAGCTGATTCCAACGAGTAGTGGAACCATCCAAAAAATACGTTTGACTAAGTATTTAAGCATAAGTATTTATGTGTATCATTTAATGCTCACTCATTTCATTGCGGGCGTAGGCACTAGGAATATACCATTCATATGTATTGTGACCAATGCCTGCGGGTGGAGCGGGGTTACTAATACCTCTGATGCGCTTATGAATAGCCGTTAAACCGTAGCCTGCTGATAAAAATACAATAGGGCTGTCTTCAAGCAGGATTTTTGAAAATTCGTGATAGATTTTCATGCGTTTATCTGGATTGAGTTCTAGTCTACCTGCTTCGAGTAGTTTATCCACGCGCGGATTACTATAGCTAATAAAATTGAACTGTCCTGGTGCTTGCTGGCTAGAATGCCAAATGCTGTATTGATCAGGGTCTAACGATAAGCTCCAACCTAACACGACGACATCAAACTCTTTAGGTTTAATAAAACGTCCTAGAAAACTTGCCCATTCTAATACGCGAATGTTTGCTTTAATACCAATCTCATTTAGGCGGCGTTGTATTAAGACGCCAGTCATTTCACGTTCTTTGTTTTGATTGGTTAGAATTTCAAAGGTGAAAGGTTTGCCATCCTTATCTAAAATACCATCACCATCGTGGTCTTCATAACCAGCTGCTTTTAATAATGCTTTTGCTTTATTGGGGTCATAGGGGTAGGGTTTAAGTTCAGGATTGCTCCATCTGGTACCTGGCTTGTAAGGTGAAGCTACAGGTTCACCAAGGCCTAAGAGTACACCGTCTATGATTTCTTGCTTATTAATGGCGTAATTGATCGCTTGACGCACACGAATGTCATCAAACGGCTTGCGTTTAAGATTAAAGCCTAAATAGGTGTAACTATTACCTAGCTCTTTGTAGAGCGCTATGTTTTTGTTGAGGTCAGGTCTAGCTGGAAAGATTCTGGCATATTGAATGGGGTTTAATCCCATAGAGTCAATATTGTCCGCACTTAACTCTAAGAATTGTGCGGCTTTGTCTGGGATGATGCGTGACAGTAAGTTATCTATTTTTGCTTGGCCTTGAGTGGCATGTTCGTTACGCGTCAATTTTAAGAATTGGCCGTTCTTCCATTTTTCTAATTTATAGTAATGGCTACCGACGGGATTGCGTGCAAATGCAGTCGTGTTGATGTCTTGGTCTTTTAATAAGTGCTTGGGTAAAATGTGTAAGCCAGCCCATGTATCAAGCGCTGGGGCATAAGGTGCAGCATAGGTTACCCTAAATGTGTTGGCATCAGGAGTTTCAGCCTTGGTCACTAATTTGAAGTCTGAACCATAAGGCGTACGGGTTTTTTCATCAGTGACTTTTTGCCAAGTGAATAAAACGTCATCGCTCGTTAATGGTTGATTATCTGCCCAATTAAGATTTGGTTTTAGATGAAAGGTGATGGTTTTCTGGTCGTTTGATACATCCCAAGATTCTACTAACTCACCTGTCAGCTCAAGGTTTTTATCATACTTTAACAGGCTGTTAAAAATATTACCTGCAATCGCCGATGCGGCAGACTCACCTGCAATCATAGCGATTAAGCCGCTAGGTTCGCCAGTCATAGCATCTATCAGCGTGCCACCGTTGCTGGGAGGGTAGTTTTTGGTGTAATCAATTTTATTGTTTGATTGATTGCTTGACGATGAGTCTCCGCAAGCTGCAATCATTAGAGGCGTTAATAGGGCGATGAGTGCTAGTTTTATGAGGCCTAGCTTTACCAATTGATATTGATTATGTTTGATTTCCATCATTCCAATATTGCCTCTTATCAACATTGCCCAATTAGATT
>JAYTRW010000232.1:0-14539 GCA_043745985.1 Methylotenera sp. | reverse complement strand
CTAGTTAAACCTAAAGTAGTCTAAGTTGATAGCGCTCAAATGTTAGATAAAATAGACGAAGTAGGTAGCAATAAAAGCACGTTTTTTGAGCTGCTAGGTGGAGAGGCGAGCGGCACTGAAAATATCCGTCATTTAGTAGAAACCTTTTACGATATTATGGATAGCGACCCTAAAGTTGTCTCTCTTCGAGCAATGCATCAGCCAGATTTAACCTCAGCCCGCGAGAAGCTTTTTATGTTTCTTACTGGATGGACTGGCGGCCCGCAGCTTTATATCGAGCGCTATGGTCACCCAAAACTTCGTGCTCGACATATGCAATTTTCGATTGATGAATCTGCTCGTGACCAGTGGATGTATTGCATGGTTAAAGCGATGCATCAGCTGGACTTTGAAGACTCGCTGATGAAAAAATTCGCTGAACAGTTGTATGGCGTGGCTGACTTTATGCGAAACCAATAATCGTATTGATTGTTGTTAATGTGAAAATAAGTAGGCCAATAATATTTAAAAATACCTGAATCCAAAAAATAATTCGAAATAATTTTTTAGAAGTCTTATGTCTAAATATTCTTTGCGCTAGCAGTGCGCCAGGCCAGCCTCCAATGAGGCTGAGTGACTGCAAGGTTGCTTCTGGCGTTCTTTGAGTACTATTTTTAGCAGCACGTTTATCTAACCAATAGAAGATAAATGTAATTACGCTTGTAATTGCGTAAATTAGCAAAACAATAGGTGATAACCGATTCACTGCAACGGCACCACAAATAATGCTTAAAAAAGCTAAAGTTAAGTAAACTGGTATTATGCTTTGATCTAAGCTGAGAGGCTTTTCACTACGGTTGCCAACATAAAGCACCTCGCTGGCTGCGGCTCTATCTTTAGCGTCAGTGATGAGTTTGTATGTCACGAACTCATCACCTTTAGGTCGTTTACGATAGCCAGTAAACGCTTTTATATGCAAATAGACTTGCTTACCGCCACCATTGGGTGTGATAAAGCCAAAACCTTGCTCATCATTCCAAGCAGTGATTCTCCCTTGAAAGCGCATGTAACACTTTAAGTATTTTGAATCACAATGTTCGGAAATTTCCCGCTGTGATCTAAACTTGTATTAGCGATTTTAATAGCAGCTTTACGCGCGATTTCTTTGTAAATATTGGCGATTTTAGAATCTGGTGTGGCAATTACTGTAGGTATTCCACTGTCGGCTTGTTCGCGAATCGTAATATCTAAAGGTAAGTTGCCTAGCAAATCTACGTTGTAATCTTTGCACATCAATGCGCCGCCGCCTGCACCAAAAATATGTTCTTCATGTCCGCAGTTTGAGCAAATATGCGTACTCATGTTTTCTACAATGCCTAAAATTGGAATGCCTACTTTTTCAAACATTTTCAAACCTTTACGAGCATCTAACAGCGCGATGTCTTGTGGCGTGGTAACGATAATTGCACCAGTCACGGGTATCTTTTGTGCGAGTGTCAATTGAATATCACCAGTGCCTGGTGGCAAATCTACGATTAGGTAATCCAAATCACGCCATTTTGTTTCACGCAGTAACTGTTCTAATGCACCTGTCACCATTGGGCCCCGCCAAACCATAGGCGTATCTGCATCAATCAAAAAGCCAATCGACATCGCTTGTATGCCATGAGCTTCCATCGGGTCCATCGTTTTACCATCTTTACTTTCTGGACGACCGCTAATGCCTAACATTTGCGGCTGACTTGGGCCGTAGATGTCTGCATCTAGCAAACCAACGGTCGCGCCTTCTGCAGCCAGCGCTAAGGCTAGATTGACAGATGTGGTTGATTTACCCACGCCGCCCTTACCAGAAGCCACTGCAATGATATTTTTCACGTTAGGTAATAGCGTCACGCCTTGCTGAGCTTTATGCGCAACAATACGACTACCAATATTCACGGTGACATTACCAACATCAGGTAAACCTTTAAGCGCATTACTCACCAGTGTTTGTACATCAGTCATAACAGACTTTGCTGGATAACCAAGCACAATGTCTACACTGACATCGTTACCATTGATTTGGATATTTTTAGCAGACTTGCTGCTGATAAAATCTTTGCCAGTATATGGGTCTATGCAAACTTTTAAAGTGCTTTGGATAAGTAGTTCTGAAATTGCCATTGCGTAAGTTCCTGATTGAAAAGCTAAGTGATTAACTTGAGTAAAAAGATAAGGTATTTTAACTGATAGTTTGATTGAATGTATGTTTGATTAGGTGTGTCATAGGCGTGTTTGTTCATTAAAATCGCTAATCAGCGCTGGGTGAAGCCCGCGTCATTTGCTAGAATAGCGATTTAGCTTAATAGATCCATCTATCTCATGGCAACTGCAAACACTCCACGTAAAATTCTTGTTACCTCAGCACTTCCGTACGCCAATGGCAGTATTCACCTTGGACACTTAGTTGAGTATATCCAAACTGATATTTGGGTACGTTTTCAAAAAATGCAAGGTCATACTGTGCATTATGTATGTGCCGATGACACACATGGCACGCCGATTATGTTACGCGCAGAAAAAGAAGGTATCACGCCAGAAGCTTTAATTGATGGCGTTCACAAAGAACATACCGCAGATTTTAATGAGTTTTTAGTTGAGTTTGATAATTACTATTCAACCAATGCACCTGAGAATAAGGAGCTTTCGCAAAGTATTTATAGAAAATTAAAAGCCAATGGAAAAATTGCCACAAAAATCATAGAGCAGTTTTACGATCCTGTTAAAAACATGTTTTTACCAGACCGCTTTATTAAAGGAGAGTGCCCAAAATGTCATGCGAAAGACCAATATGGTGATTCATGTGAAGTCTGTGGCGCAACCTATAATCCGACTGAGTTGATTAATGCATACTCAGCTGTTTCAGGCGCAGCACCGATTCGTAAAGAAACTGAACACTACTTTTTCAAACTTTCAGAGTGTGAGCAATTCCTAAAGGATTGGACACGTTCAGGTACGTTGCAAGGTGAAGCGGCGAACAAGATGGGTGAGTGGTTTGAAAATGGTTTAAATGACTGGGATATTTCCCGCGATGCGCCGTATTTTGGTTTTGAAATTCCAGATGCGCCGGGTAAATATTTCTATGTGTGGCTAGATGCGCCTATAGGCTATATGGCAAGCTTCAAAAACCTTTGCCAAACTAAAGGTCTTGATTTCGATGAATATTGGTCTAAAGACAGTAAAACAGAGCTTTACCATTTTATTGGTAAAGATATTCTGTATTTCCATGCATTGTTTTGGCCTGCAACGCTAGAGTTCAGCGGACACCGTAAACCTACACAAGTTTTTGCCCACGGTTTTCTAACCGTAAACGGCGAGAAAATGAGTAAGTCACGCGGTACTTTTATTACAGCACGTAGTTACTTAGACCATATTAAAAATCCAGAATACTTGCGCTATTACTATGCGGCAAAAATCAATAGCACGATGGAAGATATTGATTTGAGCTTAGATGATTTTGTCGCGCGCGTGAATAGTGATTTGGTGGGTAAATACATCAATATTGCGAGCCGAACGGCTGGATTTATTAATAAACGTTTTGATGGAAAACTACACCCGACCACCAATAATACCGTTGTAGCTGAAACTAAGGCATCCGCACAGGCTATCGCAGAAAGTTATGAAGCACGTGAATATGGCAAAGCCTTACGTGAAATTATGCGCTTAGCTGATATAGCGAATGGCTTTGTAGCCGAAAAAGCACCATGGGTCATTGCGAAACAAGAAGGTCAAGATGAAGCTTTGCAGCAAGTGTGTTCAGATGCACTTGAGATGTTTCGCTTGCTAACCTTGTATTTAAAACCAGTGTTGCCTAAACTTGCATATGAGATTGAGCGTTTTCTGAATATTGAGCCGCTCATTTGGCAAGCTGTAGGTGCGTCATTACTACCAACGCACAGCATTAATGCTTATGAACATTTAATTACGCGTATTGATCCTAAAGCGATTGAAGCCATGACTGAGGCTAATAAAGAAAACTTACTCGCTACACCGCAAGTAAGTGAGCCTGCGGTAAGTAAAGCCGCACAAGTGGCTCTGCCTGAAGCTGAATATATCAGCATAGATGACTTTACTAAAGTGGATTTGCGTATCGCTAAAATTGTTAATGCTGAACACGTTGAGGGGGCAGAAAAGCTACTCAAACTATCACTTGATATAGGCGAAGAAAAACCACGTCAAGTATTTGCTGGCATTAAGTCTGGTTATGATCCTGCGACTTTAGTTGGGCGCTTGACTGTCATGGTGGCAAACTTAGCGCCGCGTAAAATGAAGTTCGGTATGAGTGAAGGTATGGTTCTAGCGGCAAGTGATGAAAATGGTGGCCCATTTATTTTAAGCCCGGATGTAGGCGCAAAGCTAGGTATGCGCGTTAAGTGATTGTTGGTATTAATTTATGTGGGCATCTACCCGCAAAAATATAAGAACCTACAGACTCTTTAATGAGTAATCTGATATGATTTGTTGGTATAAAAAAGCATTTTGTTTAAATAACTGAAGGAGTAAAAATGAAATTTATTAAAATACCTTTATTGGTAGTTTTGTTATTATCAGGTCAAGCGATGGCTGCGGACAGTACAGCTAAAACAGCGGTTGGAGGCGGTTTAGGTGCTGCTGTAGGTACTGCTCTTGGTGGCGTTGTAGGTGGTAGCACAGGCGAAGTTGTAGGCGGTGCTGTAGGTGGCGGTGTAGGTGCTGGAGTAACCACTAAAGGCGAAGGCCAAACTGGCGCTATTGTTGGTGGGGCTGCTGGTGGCGCTGGTGGTGCTTATGTTGGTCGTAAGGTTAGCGGTAGTGGCACTGGCGCAGTTGTTGGGGCAGGTCTTGGGGGCGCTGGTGGTGCAGCAGTAGGTAAAGTGATTACAGAGCCTTCTGTTAGAGCATCAACAAGTACGTCCGTAAATGCTTCAAATGGTGGATATGATAGAAACGGTTATTATTATGACGATGATGGCCATAAACATAAACGTGGTAAAGGTTATTACAAAAATAAACATAAGCATAAGCATAGCAACGAAGATTAATAAAAAAGCCGCGAAAGCGGCTTTTTTATTAATCTTCGTTTACAGCAAGCAATTCAAACGCAATTTTGAATAGTTATCTACTTGAGTCTTTAAAATTACTTAGCTTTTGCTTTAGCCGCTGCTGCTGCTTTTTTATCTGCTTCAACTTTTATAGCTGCTTTCTTCTCATCTACGGCTGATTTCTTAGCAGCTTTTTCGTCGGCTTTAGCCTTTTTAGCCGCTTCTTTGTCATCTACTTTAACCGTTGCTGCAGGAGCAGCTGGGGTTGCCTTTGCCATTTCTTTTGCTGGTTTCACATCTTTAGCTTTTACATCCTTAGCTGGTGCCGCTTTTGTGTCAGCTGGTTTTGCAACAGCGGTAGTGGCGCCACTTACAGAAACATCTTTACGAACACTTTGTAATGTCACAGGGCCAACTCCGTTAACTTTTTCAAGTTCATCAACAGATTTGAACCCACCATTTTTTTTGCGGTAGTCAATAATGGCTT
The DNA here is from genome assembly GCA_043745985.1 of Methylotenera sp. Lineage (GTDB taxonomy): Bacteria > Pseudomonadota > Gammaproteobacteria > Burkholderiales > Methylophilaceae > Methylotenera. The sequence continues at coordinate 9,013 of JAYTRW010000232.1, read as the reverse complement.
GAGCTTTTACTGGGCCAATGCCATCTAGACTTTCAAGCTCAGCTTGAGTAGCTGTATTAATATTTACGCCAGCCATGGCGCTAATGCTAAAGCTTAAGAAGGTAATTAATGCTAATAATATTTTTTTCATTTTTGATTCTCCAAGGTTTAAAAAGCAGGGTTTAAAACTAGTAATAAAAAGTATTGCTCAAAAAAATTGAATTACTTGGTTAATCATAACTTAAAGCTATCAATGATACAAATAGTTATAATACAAAATCTATCATGCCACAGTCATGCTTACACCAAGCTTACAAGGCTGAGTTACATTCTTGATGAATCGCTTTTAACGCTTTGCTTGGATTTTCGGCCTTAGTAATCGGGCGACCTATGACTAAGTAGCTCGCCCCATTCTTTAGCGCATCGGCAGGCGTAACAACGCGTGATTGGTCATCTTGGTTGACGTTGGCCGGGCGTATGCCAGGTGTTACTAGACAGAATTTAGCACCTAATTTGGCACGTAACATTTGTGCCTCCAGCGCTGAGCAAACAACGCCATCTAAACCCGCCTGCTGAGTTAGGGTGGCTAGGTTCAAGACATGCGAGGTTAAGTCAGTTTGTATGCCAACTTGATTCAGGCTAGCTTGGTTCATGCTAGTTAGTACGGTAACTGCTATCAGTAGTGGTTTAGATTCACTTTGTTGAACGGCTTGTTGGGCGGCTTGCATCATTTCTAGCCCGCCACTGGCATGCACATTAAGCATCCACACACCTAAATTGCTGGCCGCAGAGCAAGCTTTAGCTACGGTATTTGGAATATCATGAAATTTTAAGTCTAAAAACACGCCAAAATTTGAGCGTGTCAGTTGCTCTACAAATTGCGGACCTGCCGCAGTAAATAGCTCTTTACCAACTTTTAATCGACAAAGTGATGGATCTAGTTGTTCTACTAGTTTGAGTGCGCTTGCTGCATCTTGGTAGTCAAGTGCAACGATAATTTTAGGGTCGTTAATCATGGGTAAGTATTTTGTATTAAATGGTGGTTGGTTCTGCTGGCAGTGCTTCCCATGCGTTGCATGCTGGGCATTGCCAGTGGTGATATTTAGCTTTAAAGCCACATTGCACGCAGTGGTAAGCAGTTTTGTTGCCTATGGCATGACGTACGGTTTGCTGCATCAGCTGAATATCATTAAATGTAGTATTTTCTGAATTATGGCTATGCTGCTTTAAAGCTATAGTTCTAGCTTGCAGTAGTTGGTCTAGCACGCTTAGGCTTGGCATTTTAATGAGCTCTGTACGCGCCAATACTGCTGCGCTTTCAGGGCCTTTCTCAGCTAAAGTTGCTTCATATAGTACATTAATCAGTGAGGCTAATTTGTAGTTCTGCAAATAGGTTTGTAGTAGTGCTAAGCCTTCTGCGGTTTGGTGAAGTGCGCGATAGCTTGCCAGTAACTTGGGTGCGATTAAGCCTAAATATTCTGGTTGCTGAAATTCGATTCTACGCCATGTTGAAATAGCTTCTTTATGAGCGTCGGCTTCGGCTTCCATATCGCCTAATAGCACATTAGCTCGCACGCAGTTTTTATTCGCATTGAGTGCTTGTTCTAACTCAAATCTGGCGGTGTGCAAATCATTTGCTAATTTGGATTTAACCGCCATTTCGCAATAATAATGTGCCACCTCAACGCGAAATGGCACGCCCGATAAGCGCTCTAGTTCAGTTGCGGCCTTAATCGCGCGCTCCCACTCGCGCTCTCTTACATAAATTTCCAGTAAAGCGCGCAGGGCAGGTTGGCGGTATCTGTCATCATCGAGTGATTCAAAAAGTTCTTCCGCGCGGTCTAACAAGCCAGCTTTTAGATAATCTTGCGCAAGCTCGGCAGTCACTGCTAATTTTTGTTGAGGTTCTAGATCTTTTTTATCTAATAAGCTTAAATGCAAATGAATTGCGCGATCTACTTCACCACGTTTCCTAAACAGACTTCCTAAGGCAAAGTGCAGTTCTAATGAATCTGTATTTGCTTGTACAGCCTCAGAAAAAGCTTCAATGGCTTTGTCATGTTGATTCGTGATTAAGAAGTTTAAGCCTTTAAAATAGGCTGCAGGTAGAGCTGTAGATTCAGCAAGTAGTTGTTTAAGATCTACGCGAGCCGCGAGCCAGCCTAAGCTAAAAAATAGAGGGAGTGCTAATAACCACCAAAATTCAAATTCCATGAGGTTTCGCTTTTACTGATGCTTGGTTATATAGGATATTTAATTGAGTCATACTGCTTGATATTGCAAATATATTGCATAGGTGTAATTTTAGCTTAAATAAATGAATATAGTTTGCTTTAACTAAAGCTGTTGATTGATGGACAATAAAATTGATGAGTAATAAAAAACGGCAGCTTATGGCTGCCGTTTTTTATTTAAACATTAATACTTAAAACTAGAAGTTAATTTAGATGCCTAACTTAGGGTATTTAACCCTTAGGTATTCAACCTAAGTCCACACGCTCACGTAACTCTTTACCAGCCTTAAAGTGAGGTACATGCTTTTCAGGTACTTGTACTTTACTGCCAGTTTTAGGGTTACGACCTAAGCGTGGTGGGCGATAATTTAAACTAAAGCTACCAAAGCCACGTATCTCGATGCGCTCGCCAGTGGCGAGGTTATCGGACATTGCATCTAAAATCGCCTTCACTGATAGCTCTGCATCTTTTACTACCAATTGCGGAAAACGCTCAGCAAGCAAGGTGATTAGTTCAGATTTAGTCATGCTTTATGTGCCTTTATCTTAACTATTTAGTTTATTTTTTGCTGTCTAATTTAGCTTTTAATAAAGCACCAAGGTTAGTTGTACCAGCAGAAGCTGCGTCATTTGGTACTTGTGGTGCAGCATCTTTAGCTTTTACAGATTTAGCTTTAGGTTTAGCATCTGTTTTTTCTTCAGTTGAAGCCGTTGCGCCTGAAGGGTCAGCAGAAAGTTGTTTAACACCTAATGAAATGCGCTCTTTTTCTACATCAATTGCTAAAATCACCGCTTGAAGTTCGTCACCTTTTTTGAAGTTGCGGATAGCTTCTTCGCCAGTTTGTGACCATGATAAGTCTGACAAGTGAACTAAACCATCGATACCGCCTGGCAAGCCAATGAACACACCAAAGTCAGTGATTGATTTGATTTGACCTGAAACGATATCACCTTTGTGATGTGTTGCAGAGAAATCATCCCATGGGTTAGCTTTACATTGTTTCATACCCAATGATAGACGACGACGAGCTTCGTCGATTTCAAGAATCATCACTTCAACTTCGTCGCCTAACTGAGCGATTTTGCCTGGGTGAATGTTTTTGTTAGTCCAATCCATTTCTGAAACGTGCACTAAACCTTCGATACCTGGTTCGATTTCGACGAATGCGCCGTAGTCAGTCAAGTTTGAAACTTTACCGAATAGACGTGTTGAAACTGGGTAACGACGAGTTAATGCAACCCATGGATCATCGCCTAATTGTTTGATACCTAGTGAAACACGGTTTTTCTCTTGATCGAATTTCAAGATTTTTGCTTCAACTTCTTCACCTACTGTTAATACTTCAGATGGGTGTTTTACACGACGCCATGCTAAGTCAGTAATGTGTAGTAAACCATCAATGCCGCCCAAATCAACGAATGCACCGTAGTCTGTAATATTTTTAACGATACCTTTAACCACTGCGCCTTCGGCCAATGTACCCATTAACGCATCACGGTCTGCACCAGCGCTAACTTCCATTACTGCACGGCGTGAAACAACGATGTTGTTACGTTTACGGTCGATTTTGATTACTTTTAGGTCACATTCTTTGTTTTCGAATGGAGTAGTGTCTTTTACTGGACGTACATCAACCAATGAACCTGGCAAGAAAGCCATGATGCCGTTGACAGAAACGCGTAAGCCGCCTTTAACTTTACCGCTTACGAAACCTTTAATGATACGGCCTTCGTTCATTGCATCTTCTAAATCTAACCATGTTTCCATGCGTTTTGCTTTTTCGCGTGAAAGCAATGTTGAACCGAAACCATCTTCTAGTTTCTCGATTAACACTTTAACGAAGTCACCAACTTGAACTTCGATTTCGCCTTGAGCGTTTTTGAATTCTTCAGCAGCGATAACGCTTTCTGATTTTAGACCAGCATTAACAATCACGTGATCTTGGTCAACTGAGATAACCTCAGCTGTAATCACTTCACCAGAACGCATTTCTTGGTGAGCTAAGCTTTCTTCAAAAAGCGCAGCAAAAGATTCCATTGGTGAAGCAGTAGATGTAGAAGTAGAAGCCATTAAATAAAATTACCTAAAAAATAATCCCACCTAGCAGTGGGGTGATTAAAAAAACCTGCGAATCAATGTAAAACGCAGACGAAAAATTCTTAAAAATTACAAAGAATAGAATTATAACTAAAACATTGAAAAATAAAAGACTATTCGCTAAATTTATTGGTAATTTTCTACTAAAAACCGTATAAAAACTTAACTATTGGTCAGGATTTGGTATTTTTGCAAAATGTAGTCAACTGCATCTGAAATACCTACATTGTCCGTTTCAAGTAAAGACGCATCGTCAGCCATAAGTAGTGGGGCACTTGCACGACCTTTGTCTCTAGCGTCACGTTCAGTTAAGTCTTGCAGGATATTTTCATAATTGGCGGGTTGGTTCTTACCAAGCAGTTGTTTGTAGCGGCGCAGTGCGCGCGTTTCAGTACTTGCGGTGAGAAATATTTTTAACTCTGCCTTTGGAAATATCACGGTTCCCATATCACGCCCATCCGCAACTAAGCCAGGGGCTTTGCAAAAACTATGGTGCATATCGATCAGAGCTGCGCGCAATGGTGCGTGCACAGCAACTTGCGACGCACCTTTGCCAATTTCTTCAGTACGTATTTCGTTGGAAACATCTTGATTGTTAAGTAACACTTGCTCGTTGATGAATTCAATTTTGAGTGTTTTACCGCATGCGGTAATGGCTAACGCGTCACTCCAGGCGATATTGTTTTGCTGCGCGGCAAAGGCAACAATGCGGTATAGCGCGCCAGAATCTAAATAATGAAAGCCAAGCTTGCTTGCAACAAGCTGCGCAACAGTGCCTTTACCTGAGGCTGAAGGCCCATCAATGGCTATTACTGGAAAGCGATTCATTATTTGACCAAACTCATTTAACGATGCCCGCAAATTGCGCAAAGTAATCAGGGAATGTTTTATTTACGCACTTAGGGTCGTTAATGGTAATAGGCACGCCGCCTAGTGAAACTAGTGAAAAGCACATCGCCATGCGGTGGTCGTCATAGGTGTCAATCACTGCATTTGGGGTGAGTTGAGCAGGTGGCGTTATTTTAATGTAGTCTGCGCCTTCTTCTACAATTGCGCCAACTTTGCGTAGTTCAGTTGCCATGGCTGCGATACGGTCTGTTTCTTTCACACGCCAGCTGGCGATGTTGCGCAAGATTGTAGTACCTTCGGCAAATAGCGCCATAATGGCTAAGGTCATGGCGGCATCGGGGATGTGGTTGCAATCTAAATCAATAGCTTTGAGTTTACTATTAAGTGGTTTAGTGACAAGAATTCGATTCTCTAGATATGCAATACTTGCACCCATTTTACGAATTTCTTCTGCAAACTTAATGTCGCCCTGAATGCTATCTTTTGAAACCCCTTCTACAAACAATGAGCCAGCAATGGCACCCGCAGCCAAAAAATAGGATGCGCTGGAGGCATCGCCTTCCACATAAATTTGTTTAGGTGAAACGTAGTTGGCGTTTGCTGAAATGATAAATTTTTGCCAACCTTCACGCTTTACGTCCACACCAAAGCGTGCCATTAAGTTGAGTGTAATTTCAATATAGGGCTTTGAAATCAGTTCACCAACTACCTCTATCGTCACCTCTTGCTTGGTCAGTGGCAATGCCATAAGTAAAGCAGTTAGAAACTGGCTAGATACATTACCGCGAATCTTAATTGGTTTACTTACATTCACACACGCAGGCGATATGTTAAGTGGAGGAAAGCCATCACTTTGCATATAATCAATATGAGCGCCAGCTTGACGTAATGCCATAACCAAATCACCAATCGGTCGTTCGTGCATGCGAGGCACACCATGCAAATGATAGTTGCCATTTGAAAAGGCAAGTGCGGCAGTAAGTGGTCTAAACGCGGTACCAGCATTACCTAAAAATAAATCTGCATGTTTAACTGGAAACTCACCTTTGTTACCGACTATAAAGATATTTTCACTATTATTTTTTTTGTCTATATCAATGCCAAGTTTTTCTAAAGCCTCTAGCATACGTTCGGTATCATCAGAAACTAAAAGCCCTTTAATTAGTGTCATCCCGTCAGCAAGAGCCGCTAACAAAAGGGTTCTATTAGAAATGCTTTTAGAGCCAGGTAGTTTAATATTGCCACCGACGCTTTTTGCTGGTTTTAAGTCTAGTTGTTCCATTTGATGTCTTTATTGTTTATTCTTTGCCCAAGCATTACGAGCTGTGCTTGCGCGATCAAAAAGTGCTTGTAAGCCAGCACCGTCTTCGTTGATGAGTAATTTTTTGAGTTGCGATAACTCGTTTTGGTAAGCTTCTAATTCACTTAATAAAGCTGTTTTATTCGCTAAGCTAATGTCGCGCCACATTTCTGGGTGACTACCTGCGATTCGAGTGAAATCTCTAAAGCCGCTGGCGGCGAAGCTAAATAGTTGTGCGGCATCAGGGCGTGAGGCTATGTCATCGACCAATGCAAACGCTAGCAAATGCGGTAGATGGCTCACTGCTGCAAAAATACTGTCATGCGTTTCAGCAGGCATTTCACTGACATTCGCACCGCACTTACGCCAAAATTCAGCGACTGTTGCAACTGCATTTTTATTGGTTTCTGCGGTAGGGGTTAACACAACGTTTTTGCTTGTGTATAAGTCAGCCATTGCAGCGGTGACACCGCTTTTCTCTGCGCCTGCGACTGGGTGACCGCCGACAAACTGGTTGAATTGTTCGCCTAATACTTCTCTTGCACACGTTAAAACGTCACTCTTTGTGCTGCCTGCATCAGTAATGACGGTGTTTTTGCTTAAATGTGGTTTGATGCTTTGTAAAATACTCGCTGTTTGTGCAACTGGAGCAGCAATCATTACCAAGTCGGCATCTTTAAGTGCCGTATGGATATTGGCTGCTTGAGTATCAGAAAACGCATCAATCACACCTAGGTTTAGTGCTTCTTGCAGGCTTTCTTGGCTGCGGCCAATACCTGTAATATGGGTTGCGCTGGCCTTTTTAAGCGCTAACGCAAAAGAGCCACCAATCAAACCTACACCAAAAATGACGATTTTTTTCAAAAGTTAAATATTTAGCAGAGAATGCTACACCAAAAAATGCTACACGAAGAAAGTGCGATCAATCGCAAAATCAAATTGTAGCATTTTTGCTATTTAACTCTTAGCTATCCCTTGTTATTAATTTTTAGGTTATTTAACGCTTAGGCGCGCAGAATCGTAAAGCGCTATTTAATAAGTACGGCAAAGGTGTTTTTGATAACCAGTGACGGTTATCTGCAATAAATGGATAAGCGCGACTCAATATTGGCCTGAGAATCTCACTCCCCCAGAATGATGCCAAGCCCTTAAACCCTGCTGCACCATAAGCAGCTGCGAAGACAACTACTCCTTTAATCCAATTGCCTGCAGCATCTTGCGCGTGAATGCGCTCCATCATGGTTTCTTTGGTGGTTGGGCAAAACTCAGGTTCATTGAATGTTTGGTTTGAGCAATCGACTAAGATTAATTTATTTTCAAAGTCAGTTTCTTTTATTGTTTGCAATTCGCTGACGCAAAGAGGGCAAGAGGCGTCGTAATAAATAGTGAGTGGAAATTGTATGCTTTGTGTCATTTTGTTTTCCTTTATGCAATGTTTTATGTATTGTTGCCGCGTATTAACATTTGAATTTTTGCGCTATATTTCATGATTTTTGTTAGTGTTTCAGGTTTAAGTTTAATCATTTCATCGCCCCAAATCGAAAGCGTTTGCATCAGCTCTAGCATTTTTTGAACGCGTTTTTTAGCTTCTAATTCATTGTTATTAAATGTATTTTCTGATAAGTAACGTTCTAAAAACTGTACGGTTGGGTCGAATTCTCGTGCTTTACGTTCGGTAATCACTGTGCGAAACAGTTCCCAAGTATCAAGTGAGGTTTCAAAGTAATCGCGCCTGTCGCCCATCATGTGAGTAATGCGTACCAAGTGCCAGTTTTGCAGTTCTTTTAGACTGTTGCTAACGTTGGAGCGTGCTACTTGTAAGGTGTCTGCGATTTGTTCTGCGTTTGCTGGTTTGCCAATAAAATATAAAAACGCATGAATCTGTGACACTGTACGGTTTATGCCCCAGCGTGCGCCCATTTCACCCCAATGCAAAATAAACTTGTTGCCTAACTCGCTTAATTGAATTTTTTCGTTTGATTCAATATTGCTTTCTGTACTCATTTTATCTGTCCTTTTTTGAAGCACTTTAAAAACTATTTGACACAGTATCTCATTCGTCATATATTTCTGTCAATACAGAAATTAAAGAAATAATAGATTTGTATTTTATGAGGTGGAAAAAATGAAAGTATTAGTGTTGGGAGGTAACGGTTTTATAGGTAGCAGCATTGTTAAAAATCTCAAGCAGCAGGGTGTTCAGGTGCTAATAGGTAGTCGTAAAGTAGCTGAAGATGCTGATACGGTGAGCATACGCATGCAAGACATGATGCTTGTAGATGATCGGCTACCTGTATTGAAAGGTATCGATATTGTCGTGAACTCTGTAGGCATTTTGCGTGAAAGAAGCCTTCAATAAAATCCTGAAACTTATGACAAGGTACATAATTTAGCGCCAATGGCTTTAGCACAGGCTTGTGCCAAGCTCAATGTCAGATTAATTCATATTTCTGTGATTGGATTAACAAACCTCGCAAAAAGCCGTTTTATTCGTTCAAAATTTGCAGGTGAACAAGGCATTTTAAGCAGTGGTGCACAAGCGATTCTAGTTCG
>JAYTRW010000231.1:0-1463 GCA_043745985.1 Methylotenera sp. | reverse complement strand
CAACCTTCCCCCTGCATGGGGGAAGGAGTAATAGCCATATACCGTGCTGCTTTAATGTACCAAGCCGCTACAAAATCTAGCAGTCCTGCGTTTTTAATTTCCCCGCAGACGAATTGCATATCACCTTTTTGCGCAGCCGATTGATTGCTTTTTCCCAAAAATGGCGGATTACCCAACACATAACTACAGCGCTTTACGGGTAGCACGCTTTGCCAATCAGTTCGTAGCGCGTTGCCACACACAATATGCGGCGTGGCTTTTAGTGGAATGCGTACAAAGTATTGACCAAATTCTTCTGAAATCTTCATGTTCATTTGGTGGTCGGTCAGCCATAGCGCGACTTGGGCAATTTGTGCAAGAAACTCTTCAATCTCAATGCCGTAAAACTGATCTACATCAATATTAATCAGCGCTTGCACATCCATGACCAATTGCCCTGTTTTATGACTGGCGCGTAGCACTTCAAGCTCCAGTAGCCTTAACTCTCGGTAAGTAATCACCAAAAAATTACCACAGCCGTAGGCGGGATCAAAAAAGGTGAGGGTACGCAGCTTTTGGTGAAACTCCGCCAAGCGGTTTTTATGGCCTTTTACTTTTTCAAACTCTGTCCATAGCGCATCTAAAAACAGGGGTTTAATGAGCTTGAGAATATTCTCCTCACTGGTGTAATGTGCGTCTAAATTGCGCCGCGCATCAGCATCCATAATGCTTTGAAACAGGCTACCGAAAATGGCTGGGGAGATAATGCTCCAATCGAGCGCACATAAATCTAGCAGCGCTTCGCGCATTTTGCTATCAAACTGAGCGGGTGATAGCGGCTCTTCAAACAGCTTGCCATTCACGTATGGAAAGGCATTTATACTTTCATCTAAATTGCTCAAGCGCTTATTAGACGGTGTATTTAGGTCATAAAACAGACTATTGATATGGTGTGCTAAATCACTCCCATCGGTATTAGTTTTGGTTTCGATGTAATCTTGAAAAATGCGTTTTTCAAAAACAGTGGTGTCTTCAGCAAACAGACAGAATAACAGGCGCACCAAATATAGCTCTAGCGCATGGCCATCATAACCCACGACTTTAAGCGCATCATGCAGCTTGCCCATGCGTTCTGCCGTTTTAATATTAATGGGGTCTTACGCTTTAATAATTTGGGTTTGATAGCCTGCAATCAAACCAAACTTTTTTACGTTTTGGTAAAGCTCTTTTAGGGTAAATTCTACAACGGTTTGTGCAGTTAAATCGTGTAACTGAAAGCGCTGAAAATCACACACTAAAACATAACGTGGTAAGTCTCGCTCTTGTATACCAGAAAATAATCAATAGCTTACGTGTAAGCGCGGGCTAGGTCTTTACCTTTAGACTTCATTTCAACCAACAAAATGCCTGGCCAAAATAAATCAACGTATCCATCCCTTCCACCATGCTTCTTAACGGCATGTTCAAAGGTTGCCACGCGCTTA
>JAYTRW010000230.1:0-1469 GCA_043745985.1 Methylotenera sp. | reverse complement strand
CGCGTTGGCTGAATATATCGAGAATTAAACCAGTTCTATCCACCACACGAGCTTTCAGCAAGCGCTCCAAATTGCGCTGTTGCGAGGGAGATAAATCATGATTGAACATTGCAATGTTAGATTCACTGGCTTGCATCATCTGCGCCAGCTCATCAGCTTTACCACTACCGATAAAAAGCTTGGCGTCTGGTGTAGCACGCTTACCTTCAATGGTGCCGCGTATGGATAAGCCCGCGCTAATGCTAAGTTGACGAAGTTCATTTAAGCTCTCTTCGTAGTCATTATCGCCGAAATCCACACTCACCATAATGGCAGCATCGCCGCCACTTGGTCTTTCAAACATATCTTTCAACGGTAAGTTTACCAGTCCTGATTAAGCTTCATCTTCTGGCAGACTAACATTGACCATGCGCGCTGGCACAATAGTTGAAATAGCATGTTTATAGACCATTTGAGTCACAGTATTTTTAAGCAAAATCACGTATTGATCAAATGAATCAACCTGACCTTGTAGTTTGATGCCGTTAACGAGATAGATAGATACAGCGACGTGTTCTTTACGTAAGGCGTTAAGAAATGGGTCTTGTAACATTTGCCCTTTTTGAATCATGATGTCTCCTATTGCTTGGAGTTAAATAAATACTACATAGCACCAGCTACATTACTGATGTTACTCTTGTTGAGATTTAGAACAATGCAATTCGTTCTATTTTTCTATCAAAATATCAGAAAATTCTAAAGCACTTATTCAATATGAGGTGGGTGGCTAAAATTTCAATAGCCATCACCTATAATTCATATGAAATTTAAACGCTACTTATAAAAGTCTACTCAAGTGCTGAATTAAGTCTAGCTAACACTTCATCTTTACCCAACAGAGCCATCACCTGATCAATACTTGGTGATTGTGCAATACCCGTCAGCATCACACGTAAAGGCATCGCCACTTTAGGAAATTTCAGTGCGTTACTGGTAACAGCAGCTTCAATCTCATGATGAATAGCCTCCGCCTGCCAATCAATAATACTTAATGATTGCACCAAGGTAGTCAAAATAGGTTTTATTTCAGCCGTTAAATGCTTTTCAGCGGCAACTTCATCAATCACAGGATTTTGATAAAAGTATGCGATGCTGACGGCCAGCTCATTCAAAGTGTTCGCACGCTCTTTATACAAATCAAGCACTGCAGATAAAGTTGGTTGCTCACTTACCGTAACGCCGAGCTTATCCAAGCGCTTAGTAATATCTTTAACCATATATGCGTTATCCGCTTGCTTGATGTAATGAGCATTTAGCCAATTCAACTTATCAGTATTAAACTGCGCGGCAGATGGGGTGATATGATCTAAATCGAACCATTCGGCAAACTGTTGTTTACTGAATACCTCTTCGTCACCATGACTCCAGCCCAATCGCGCTAAGTAATTAATCACCGCTTCTGGCAAATAACCGTCATCATCATATTGCAT
>JAYTRW010000229.1:0-4892 GCA_043745985.1 Methylotenera sp. | reverse complement strand
GCTTCTGCTTCATCAGCATTTTTGTAACGCTCGATAATTTCCATGGCTGCTTCATTTGCACCGCCATGTTTCGCGCCGCGTAGGGCACCAATTGCACCTGTGATGCATGAATACATATCAGACAATGTGCCGGCAATGACGCGTGCGGTGAATGTTGAGGCATTGAATTCATGCTCTGCGTATAACACTAGCGAAGTGTTCATTGCATCAATGTGCAGTTGGCTTGGTACTTTGCCGTGCAGTACGTGTAAAAAATGTGCGGCGATACTGTTATCGTCAGTTTCTAAATTCACGCGTTTGCCATTGTGGCTAAAGTGATACCAATACAACAAAATTGAGCCAAAACATGAAATGAGGCGGTCTCCTAAATCATGCGCGGCTTTGGTATTATGATCAGCAGCTTCTGGTTGTAATGTACCTAACATGGCACATCCCGTGCGCATTACGTCCATCGGGTGAGTGTTTTTTGGAATCTGCTCCAGTACGGTTTTTAGAGCGGCAGGTATGTCGCGCAAAATTTTTAGCTTGGTGTGATAAGCCGCTAATTCTAATTTGTTGGGTAACTCACCATGAATCAATAAGTAAGCAACTTCTTCAAATGTAGCGCTATCAGCAAGTTCAATAATATCGTAGCCACGATAATGTAAATCGTTACCCGTATGGCCAACGGTGCATATCGCAGTGGTGCCCGCAGAAACGCCAGCCAGCGCTACACCTTTTTTCTTTTTAGGCTCAATAATTGTTGTTTCCATGCTTAACCTCCTTCATCAATACTCTAATTCGTCATTCCTGTGTAGACGAGAATGACAGTCAAATTAAGTTTTCTCTTGTTTGAAAAGTGCATCTAATTTTTGCTCAAAAGCGTGGTAGCCCAAGTGATCGTAAAGATCCATGCGAGTTTGCATGATGCCGACTACATTTTTTTGTGTCCCGTCATTTTTCACTGCTTGATAAACATTTAGCGCCGCTTGATTCATCGCACGGAAGGCTGAAAGTGGGTATAGCACCATGCTGACATCCGCAGTGCGTAACTCATCTACAGTAAACAGTGGTGTGCTACCAAACTCGGTAATGTTGGCTAACACGGGCACTTTTACAGCGGCTGCAAATTGTTTATACATGGCAAGTTCAGTAATCGCCTCAGGGAAAATCATGTCTGCGCCAGCTTCTGCGCATGCACAAGCGCGATCGATGGCTGATTGCAAACCTTCTACTGCTAGTGCATCGGTGCGCGCCATAATGACAAAATCATCGTATGGTTTCGCATCAACTGCGGCTTTTACACGGTCGACCATTTCTTCTAAGCTCACAATGGCTTTGTTTGGGCGATGGCCGCAACGTTTTGCTGAAACTTGGTCTTCAATATGCACCGCCCCCGCGCCTGCTTTAGCAATACTTTTTACGCTACGAGCAATGTTAAATGCGCCACCCCAGCCAGTATCAATATCCACCAATAATGGCGTATCTACGGCGTCGGTAATACGGCGTACGTCAATGAGCACATCTTCTAAAGTCGAAATGCCTAAATCTGGCAAACCAAGTGAGCCTGCAGCAACCCCACCGCCTGATAAATAAAGTGCTCTAAAGCCGCTTTGAGTAGCGAGCATCGCGTGATAAGCATTGATTGCACCTATGATTTGTAATGGTTTTTCTGCTTTTAGGGCGGCACGAAATCGTGCTCCTGCTGTGGCTGCTTGTGTCATATTCATTACCTAAATGGTTATATTTAATAGAATTAACTGAAGAAGGCTAGCGTTGCCTCAGCTGGAATCTCTACTTTGGTTAGTTTGGCTTTTTGTAAAATTTCCCAGAAATAGCGATAAGTTGCTCTGTCATGCAACTCACCATCGTACTGAATCGGTCCCCAGTCTGCTTTTTGCGCCGCTAGCAGAATGTTGGCGCCATCTTGCACTTCATCAAAATTCGGTTTCATGGCATCGACAATGGCTTCGATTTGCGTTGGATAAATACTCCACATACGTAAAAAGCCAAACTCATTACGTGCGCGTGATGCATCTGAATATGTAGTTTCTACATTTTTAAGGTCTAGTGTGACGTTGTGTGTTGGTACCACGCCATTTGCAAGCGCGGCTGCGACTAGTTCAGCTTTTGCACGTGCGAGCAACCTGTGGTCAAACTGCCCTGGGCTACGCATGACTGAAGCTGGAATTGCGCCATGATGACCACTCACAAAATCCATTAAGCCGAAATCTAACACTTGAACCCATGGCAGCGTGGCGATTTCATGTACAGCTTTTAATGCGCCGTGCGTTTCAATCAGAATATGCACTGGAATCACGCGCTCAATACCATTGAATGTGGCAGTTTTTTGAATGTAAGCAATCATCTCGCTGGCTTGTGCGTAGCTTGTACATTTTGGTATGGTGATATAGCTTAAAACTTTGCCAGCACCCGCGACCAAAATATCCACATCTTGTTTCCAGTAGTTATTGGTGTAGTCGTGAATGCGTGAGCCCGCCATTTTATGCTTATTGGCGTCACCAGTTAAAACGCGTACTATCATTTCTGCATGCTGACGCTCTTGCCCAGCTTGTGCGCCATCTTCGCAATCGCAAGTGATGTCAAATACAGGACCAATCGACTCTTGCATGGATAAAGCTTTAAGAATTAACTTTTCGCTCCCAGCAAAATGCTCGCAAGACGGAATAATAGGAAATGATTTTTCCCCGCCAAATAGTGCGTCTTTAGGGTGTACTAGTTGTTGTGTAGTTGCCATTGTATATTCCTATGCCTTCGTTAATTTGCTAAGTCTTTATTAATTTTATTTCCGTGGCATCAGCACGGTGTAATCTAAATCTAATACTACGTTAGGGTGGTAAGTCTGCGTGCCCTCGGTAGAGGTGTGTGTGCTTTCTAACGCATCTGCGGGCATATTTTTTACGCCTACCATGCGTAATCTCAATGCGCCTACATCGGTGCGATTTGGCACATCCCATTTATCTAACACTTCAGTCCACGTGTAAATAGTGTCATCACCAAATGACGGGTTGCAGTGCGTTCCGCCATTAATTGCGACGATGCAAAGTGCATTTTCCAAGCCATCATGTGACAGTGCGCGACACAATGAAATGATGTGGCCGCCGTACATTAAGCGTCTGCCAAATGCGGTTTTTTTCATCATCACATCATCAAAATGCAAGCGGGCATTATTTTGATATAGCTTTGTTGCAAGGGTGTGATCGGAGTCGCTGATGGTCATGCCTGCTGGATGATTGATGCGCTCGCCCACGGTATAGTCGTTCCATAAATACTGTCCGCCAGTGACCGCGGTATTGAATTTTCTAGCATCCAGAAAGTTGGGCACGCTTAACTCTGCCGCTGGCACGTAGTTGGGTAAATCTGGCACTATAGTTTCTGGTGTTGGCGCATCTAAATTGTTTTTATGCACCATCACCCAACGCACCCATGAAAGCACGGGTTGCTGTAGTTGATTGATAGAAACTGAGCGTATATAAACAACGCCTGATTTGCCGTTTGAATTTTGTTTCAGGCCAATCACAGTTGAGCTGGTACTAAGCGTATCGCCAATATGCACGGGTTGTAAAAAACGCACATCTGCATAGCCTAGGTTTGCGACGGCATTCACGGAAATATCTGGTACGGTTTTGCCAAAAGCGATATGGAAGGCTAGTAAATCATCAACAGGTCTCGCGTTATAACCTAATGATTGAGCAACTGTATCTGCAGAGTGCAGCACTTGGCGTGCGCCAGTGAGGGCGATGTACAGCGCCATTTCACCTTCGGCAATGGTGCGTGGCGTGGCGTGATGAATCACTTGAGTGAGGTGGAAGTCCTCAAAGAAGTTACCAGCATTAATTTTGCTTGTTTTGATTTTATTTTCGGTGTTAGACATAGCTTTCTTCCAAAGTTTTAATCATTTCGCTGAGTTTTAATAAGCGTTCAGCGGCTCTCACGTGGTGGCGTTCAACTAGTTTGTCGTTAACCACAACCGTGCCTTTGCCTTGTTCATTTGCCTCTTTTAAGGCTGCGATGATTTCGCGCGCATGCCTGACTTCTGAGGATTGTGGCGTGTAGGCATCGTTGCTGTAGGCTAGTTGTGCGGGGTGTACCAGTGATTTCCCATCAAAACCCATATCGCGACCCAAGCGGCATGCGTATTCAAATGAATGCATATTTTTGAAGTCGCTAGTGATGCCATCTACCACTGCGTGCCCGTAAGCACGTGCGGCTAAAATCACCAAAGAAAGTGAAGTTAAAATTGCAGAGCGCTCATGTGTCACACGTGCGTGCAGTTGAGAAATTAAGTCAGAGGTTGCCATCACAATGCATACAATGCGGTCAGATGCCGCAGCAATTTCTTTTGCGTTCAATACTGCAATTGGACTTTCTATCATCACCATAATTGGTAAATGGCTACCAGCAGCAGCATCAAGTAATGAAAGCGCGGTGAGTACATCATCGCGAGATTCGATATTCGGAAATAAAACTGCATCTACTTTGGTTTTTGCAATGGCTTTAATGTCGTCAGGTCCCCATTGTGAAGTAAGGTCATTCACGCGCACTACCACTTCACGCGAGCCATAACCACCCTCATTAACAAAGCGCACTACGTTGTCGCGTGACTCTTCTTTGCATTCAACTAATATTGGGTCGCCCAAATCTAATATTACAGAGTCGGCATGTAACGTCCGCGCACGCTCAAGGTAATGCGTATTGCAGCCTGGTACGTAGAGCATAGAGCGCCTAGGGCGAAAGTATTGAGCCATCTTGTTACCCTTAGTTTTAATTGTTTTAAAGCTAGGTCGATTATATAGAGAGAAAATAAAAAATGTCAATATATATCTTATGTCTTATATAAGATATAAAATGCTAGACTATTGTAAATACCCGTGATATAAATATCGTTAATA
>JAYTRW010000228.1:0-1471 GCA_043745985.1 Methylotenera sp. | reverse complement strand
CGTTTGAGCATTATTTACGCGAAATCAGCAGCTTGCGTAAAGAGCTCACACCCACTACGCGCTTAGTGAAAGTTTCACAAGAATTACTAGATTTAGCTAGCACCTCGCAAGACCAATCTCCGCATAGACAAGATGAACCTTATCGGCTTGCCATCATGGCGGTCATGGGGCGCTTGTCACTCAGTTTTCAAAATTTAATCGGTAGCGAAGCCAGCCTGCATATTGAAACCAATGTGGCCGAGAACTTAAAACCTTATACTGGTGCAGATGAGCTGCTAGCTGACCTGAACATTATTGCCAATTCATTGATTAAAAAT
The DNA here is from genome assembly GCA_043745985.1 of Methylotenera sp. GTDB lineage: Bacteria > Pseudomonadota > Gammaproteobacteria > Burkholderiales > Methylophilaceae > Methylotenera. The sequence continues at coordinate 1,154 of JAYTRW010000228.1, read as the reverse complement.
CATGGTGAATTACTGGTTTACCCAAGGCTGGGCAAGCTGATTAAAGCGGTTGAAACCTTTGGTTTTCATTTAGCCACCATCGATTTAAGACAAAGCTCAGACGTGCATGAAGCCGTGCTAAAAGAGCTGTTTGTGAATGCAGGCTACAGTTTTGACTATGCGGCACTTAGCGAAACAGAAAAAATAAATATCCTGCTAGAAGAGCTCAGGCAGCCACGTTTGCTGTACTCACCTTTTCAAAAATATTCAGAATTGCTGCAAACAGAAATGAATGTGATTAGAAAAGCGCGAGAAGTACGCACAAAATTTGGCAACCGTACAGTGCGCCATTACATTATCTCGCATACTGAAACAATGTCCGACCTGCTGGAAGTAGCTTTGCTGCAAAAAGAAGCAGGCTTGTTGCGTGGTGCGTGGGGTTCAGCCAGCGTAGAGATGGAACTCAATATCGTACCGCTATTTGAAACCATTGAAGATTTACGCAACGCACCAAAAATCATGAGTGAATGGCTGAGCTTGCTAGGCATTCGCCATTTGATTCGCCATCAAGGCAATGAGCAAGAAATCATGCTCGGCTATTCTGACAGTAACAAAGACGGCGGCTTCTTAACCTCAAACTGGGAGCTGTATAAAGCCGAAGTCTATTTAGTTGAGCTATTCAGTCAGGCAGACGTCAGATTGCGTTTATTCCACGGTCGTGGTGGCGCGGTTGGTCGTGGCGGTGGCCCAACCTATCAAGCCATTATGGCGCAACCGCTTGGTACAGTGGCAGGACAAATACGTTTAACTGAGCAAGGCGAGATTATCGCCAATAAATTCTCAGACCCCAAAGTGGCAAGGCGTAATTTAGAGGCCTTTGTCGCCGCTACCATAGATGCCTCGCTATTTCCGCAAGATCAGCTACCCCAAACACAGCGCAGAGCTTATGAAATGTTGATGGATCAACTCTCAGCCAGTGCCATGCACGCCTACCGAGATTTAGTCTATGAAACGCCAAGATTTGCAGAGTATTTTTTCAGCTCAACGCCAATTTCAGAAATTGCCGATTTAAACCTAGGCAGCCGCCCTGCCTCGCGCAAAGCCACCCAACGTATTGAAGACTTACGTGCAATACCATGGGGTTTCTCATGGGGGCAATGCCGATTACTACTCCC
>JAYTRW010000227.1:0-1472 GCA_043745985.1 Methylotenera sp. | reverse complement strand
CCCAGCACAAACCGCCGATCTACCACCCGTGAAATTACATGATAGAGGACGGGTTTTCCCGCCGCCTTCCGCCACTCAGCTAACCATCGCGCCTTTCTTCATGGGGGAGAACTACCGGGGCAGGAAGAAAATGTCACGCAGAAAGTCTGAGAAAAGGCCCGTCCCTCTGTCATGAGGACCCCATACATTGTTTTTCATGGGTTGGCACAGCCAATGCAATTGGTTGGCGTGTACGGTTCACTTTAACGAAGCACCGAAGCACTTTTCCCATTGAAAACCGTGAGATCTCCATAAATTACTTTCCCATCACAGATGTCTTTTTTGATGATTTTTAAATTGATTTGATTTGTCGTGTTAGGAATTCCATTGATTCTTGGATCATGGTGATTCTTTAAAATTGGGTCTGAACCATATGAAAAATCTACCCAGTTCCATTCCGAAACATCAAATGCGTCATGGCTGTGTTTAATTTCTAAATTAGTCCCACCTGAATTATTTTTTATATACCAATACTCCACGCGAGTCCCATCCCAAAAATAGTATGCAATTCCAGCGGGGTGCTTACCTAGATAAAGATTCTGGTCTATGGAGCCCTCAGGAAACACTTGACTTATAACAAGCCCAGCCAACATTTTATTGTTTTTGTATAAATTATTCCATCCAGTTCGGACAGGAGGATACAAGCGGTCATACCTTTCAACAGAGTTTTCTACCTTTGGATTGACTCTGTATTGACAACTTATTTCGGATGATATTAGTAATACGTTAGCCGCTAAAAGTAACTTAGTCATATTTTGTCAAATTTGTTTAATTTTTAAAAAAACCCTCCCAAAAATTCTTTGAGGCCGGTGGCTCAACTACAGGAATAGCTCGATGCACGCGTTTTTTTGGGTTTTTAATTTTATAATTAGGATCACCTCTACCGTATCCATTATTACCTTTAGGTGGGGGGTTATCAGTGCTCATGTCATATTCAATTTGTATTGGAATACTGTGTTTGCAGCATGAAGATTTATGATTTTCACCCATTAGTTTTTTTAAAATTTCAAACTCTTGTGTTGTAATACACCCCGTAGTAAGTCCCATTCTATGTATTTCGATGAGCGACCTTCCTAACGTGCCACTGACCAAGTAACCGATCCCCCCATCAGTAATAGTGTCGGCAACTTTATATGAACCAGACGGCACAGTGGTGTCATAGTCTTTACCATGTGCAATGTTTCTATTGGATTTATCAATATTTCCTCCACTAGCGACATTGAATGCCGCAAGTATCTGTCCATTCTCATCATAGACATCCATCGTTCCATAATACCGTCTGCCTGATTTAACAGCTACTCCATCACCCTGAGGTGTATCATCCAAGCCATCTTTTGAGGATGATTCAAAAACAACTTCTATCGATCCTATGCAGTCTCCTAGTATGTCATAGAATGACACACCATCATTCTCCACAAAACCATACAAATTCA
>JAYTRW010000226.1:0-1476 GCA_043745985.1 Methylotenera sp. | reverse complement strand
ATGAACTACGCACCAGAGGTATCCGCGTATCAACCATTCAACCAGCCTATACAAAGACAGGCTTCGATTCGAACTTACTAGAGCCAGACGCGAAACTTGATGAGTATGGAACAATTAGTGCGGCATTAAATGTCAGAGTGAGAGCCTTAGTCGAGAGTGGAGACGAGCCTAGCGTGGTGGCCGATACCGTATTGAAAGCTGCCAGCGCCACTAGCCCAAAACTCAAGTACACCGCTGGTGGTATCGCCTGCCAACTGAAATTTTTGCGTAGGTTTGCGCCTGCATTCTTACTGGATACTGGGCTTAGAAAAGATTTGCGTCTAGACGCATAGAAAATGTTGCCATGCACAACCTGCCCACAGCAGTGAAGACATGCAAAATAAACAAAGGTACACGTATGACATCTTACACAACACCCAAACTGCATGGTGCATGCGAGTGTGGCATTTGCGCCTTTGAACTAAGTGTCACCCCAACAACGCGGTTTATTTGTCATTGCACAATTTGCCAAGCATTTACTGACAAGCCATGTGCTGATATGACCATCGTTCGCGCAAAACACCTTAGGCTGATAAACGTAGATAAAATTTCATTCGAGAAATATCGCCCTCCGCCCAACATTAATCGCGGACTCTGCCTAAACTGCAAGAAACCAGTAGTGGAGTTTGGTGGCTTGGGGCCATTAAAATGGGTTTTTATTCCTGCCAGTAACTTTGAGTCTCAAGCGCTATTGTCTGCGCCACAAACGCATCTCTTTTATAACAGACACGTAACGGAAGCTTTAGACAATCTACCTAAGCATAGTGGTTATTTTAGGAGTCAAATTGCTATCGGCAAAATGCTGATTAAATCATTTTAAAAAAGTAAAAAGGCCGCAATTGCGACCTTTTTACTTTGTATACTTTAAATCAAACTAGCCAAATAGCACTAAGCCCCAGACCACCAACACTATCGCCAGTGCAAAAAACACCGCCGCACTGCCAATATCTTTAGCGCGTTTTGCAAGCGCGTGATGTTCTGTAGAAGTATGATCTACCGCAGCCTCAACCGCTGAATTCAACAACTCCACAATCATGACCAATATCACGCTGGCAATCATCAAGGCCTTTTCAATGGAAGTTTTACCTAAATAAAATGCCAATGGAATTAACACAATCGCTAAAAATACCTCTTGCCGAAATGCATCTTCATGCTTAAACGCCGCTTTAAAACCCTCTATTGAATAACCAAATGCGTTAATCAGACGACGTAAACCAGTTTTGCCTTTAAACGGACTTTCCATACTAGATTTCATGTTTTCTAGACTTTCTTCATTAAATAATCGCGCAATATTAGCATGCTTACTCGCAGCACTTAAAGCCTTGCGTTATCATAGTGCTTTTATTCAGTACATAAGGCATTAAAAATGGCACGCACAGTCAATTGTATTAAATTAGGCAAAGAAGCAGACGGCATGGACTTTCCTCCATACCCAGG
>JAYTRW010000225.1:0-1479 GCA_043745985.1 Methylotenera sp. | reverse complement strand
ATAACTCTTGAAACAGTAAAAAAGCTTTTATTCAGATGGAGTTGCCCTTCATTAGCTCTGCTTGCATTTAAAAGATCATCGATTAAAACAATAAATTTATCCAGGCTTTTATTTGCCTGAGTTATGAGTTTGGTAATCATTGCCTCTGCCAGGTTTTCTTTCATCTTACTCAACAGTTCAAGGGAAAGTTTAAGGCTTGTAATAGGAGTTTTTAATTCATGACTTGCTATACTGATAAAATCATCTTTTTGCTGCTGAATTATTCTTAACTCCTGAATGTCTGTCGCAGTGCCGACCCATAACTGCATTTTACCCTGCTGATCTTTAATAGGCATTATTCTCACCAGATGCCAGCGGTACTCACCTGTAACAGCTTGAATTCGGGTTTGAAAACCTCCACCTATCATTAATTTAAAGACCTTATTAAATTGAGAAAGCGTCATGGATAGGTCATCAGGATGAATTACTTTTTGCCATTCCAGTAAGTTAATGTCCTGAAATGGAAGTCCGGTATATTCATACCAGCGATTATTAAAAAAATCTACTCCTGTTTCCCTGGTATTTGTCCAGGCGATTTGAGGCAATGTTTCCATCATGCTTCTAAACCGGTGTTCACTTTCGGCCAGTGCCTTGGTTCTGTTAGTTATACGCGCAGTTTCCTGTTCTTTCTGCTGATGTATATCTGTATTACTGCCTACCCAGATTGTAATATTACCATTCTCATCTTTCAGCGGAATGGCCCTGCATAAATTCCAGATATATTCCTGATTTCTGTTTCTTATCCGGCATTCTGTATCAAATATTTTTCCTGACTGAATTGCACTTGTCCAATTTTCTTTGACATGCTGTAAATCAGCTTCATAAATAGTATTTTGCCATCCAAGACCTTTTAATTCATCAAAACTCAAACCTGTTTCATCAAGCCATTGTTGATTAAAAAAATTTACATATCCCTGATTATCAGCTGTAGAAATTTTCTGAGGCATTGAATCAACCAGCTGCTTGAATTTTTTCTCACTTTCTTTAACCAAATCTTCAGCCTGACGCTGCTTTGTTATATCTGTGTGTACACCGACCCATTCCCGAACAAGACCGTCTTCATTTAGTAAAGGAATTGCATTCACTGAAAACCGCCCCCAACTACCGTCTTTTAATTTAAGCCGGTGCTCAAATGAAACTTTTTTCCTTGCTTTCACAGCTGATTGCCAGGTTGAAATCGTAGCCTCTCTATCATCAGGATGAGTTGCGTCTGACCATCCATATTGCTGGTATTCTTGTAATGTTTGCCCCGTTAAAGCAGACCAATCTGCTTGAATACCCTGCATTTCACCATTTGCATCATTTGTCCATAGAATACCCTGAACAGCAGCAATTGCAGCCTGAAATCTATGCTCGCTGTCTTCAGCTCTCTTTCGGGCAAGCACCATTTCAGTAACCTCATAGGCAATCGTAATTACTCCTGATATACGCTGATCTGCT
>JAYTRW010000224.1:0-1484 GCA_043745985.1 Methylotenera sp. | reverse complement strand
GTGAGCATTTCATAAATGCCGCTACGGCCTCTAAAGCCTGTGTTACGGCATTCCATACAGCCTACGGGTTTGTAGATGTGTGCTGGTTTTGCTATGTTGAAATCACCTACTAGTGCATCCCATTTACTTTGTTCAATCGGCTCGGGTACTTTGCAGCTAGTGCATAGCGTGCGCACTAAGCGCTGTGCCATGATACCAAGTACAGTTGAGTGAATGAGGTAGGATGGAACGCCTAAATCTAATAGTCGTGTAACGGCTGATGGTGCGTCGTTGGTGTGCAGGGTGGACAGTACCAAGTGACCTGTGAGCGCCGCTTGTATCGCCATGTCTGCGGTTTCTAAATCGCGAATTTCACCTACCATGATAATGTCAGGATCTTGCCGCATCAGTGTGCGGATGCCTCCTGCAAAGGTCAAGCCGATATTTTGTTGTACTTGCATCTGATTGAATAATGGCTCTACCATTTCAATCGGCTCTTCTACCGTACAAACATTGACCTCTGGCGAGGCAAGTGTGCGCAAGGTCGCGTAAAGTGTGGTGGTTTTACCTGAACCCGTTGGCCCTGTGACTAGAATGATGCCGTTAGGTGATTTAGTCCAACCATGCCAAATGGCGGCCTGTTCCTCTGCAAAACCGAGTGCTAAGAAGCCTTTTTCCGACACCTCTGGCGCGAAAATCCGCATGACCAACTTTTCGCCAAACGCAGTAGGCATGGTGGATAAACGCAGTTCAATTTCTTGCCCATCGCTACTCAAGGTTTTAATGCGGCCATCTTGCGGACGACGTTTCTCTACCATGTCCATACGACCTAGCAGCTTGATGCGGCTGGTGATGGCGTTCATAATATTAGGCGGCAATTGATACACTTGATGCAGCACGCCATCGATTCTAAAACGCATCATGCCCATGCCGCGGCGTGGTTCTAAGTGAATATCACTGGCGCGTTGCTCAAAAGCATACTTGAACAGCCAGTCCACAATATTCACTACATGTTGCTCATTGGCATCTAGGTTTTTATCTTTGCCTAGCTCAATCAGTTGTTCAAAGTTTTGTACGCCAACAATTTGCCCAGCTTTGGCTAAATCAGCCGCATTCATCGAGTTGGCTAGGTTGTAAATCTCTGGCAGATAACGGCTAATCTCTAGTGGATTAGCCATCACCAGTTTAATTTTCATCTTCAGTACGCGCTCAAGGTCGGCAATCCAGTCTGTACTGAATGGCTCGGTTGTCGCAATCACCGCTTCACCATTTTTGACGGAAATTGGCATGATTTTTAAGCGTTCAGCATAACCTTGCGAAACGATTTTTGCGGCCGAGCCAAAATCCAATTTCAGCGGGTCGATATGGTAGTACTCAAGACCAGAGCGCTCGGCAAGCCATGTGGAGAGGAATTCAACGGTGATTGCTTTATTCGGAGTCTTAAGCCCTTTCCATTTTTGCTCACCAATCACTACTAGCGGATGCAGATTAGACGAATCAAGTTT
>JAYTRW010000223.1:0-14727 GCA_043745985.1 Methylotenera sp. | reverse complement strand
CCATATTTGCGTGATGTGTATGATCATACCGTTAACTTTATTGAGTCGCTAGAGTCGATACGCGACACTTTGAGCGGTATGATGGATATTTATATGGCGAGTGTCAGCCAGCGCGTGAATTTGGAGCTTCGCGCTTTAACTGTAGTCGCCATGTTGTTTATGCCCGCCACGTTGATAGCGGGTATCTTTGGTATGAATTTTAGGCATATGCCTTGGACAGACCATGACAACGGCTTTTGGTATGCCCTTGCTATTATGACTGGTATTGCGCTGGTGATGATTTTGATATTCTGGCGCAGGCAGTGGTTGGGTAGTAAGTCCTAATTAATCATCTCTATTTTTAGAGATGAGAATTGACTAAGTTTTAAGTAAAGCTGTAGGGAGTTTTAAGACGCTGGATACCGACGAAAGTCGGTATCCAGCGTCGTCGGTATGACGGCGAGGAAATCACATTTTTAATAAACTTGCATACTTAGCGCGAATCTTAGCTGCTTTTGGTGCTGCAACCGCCATGCAATAAGGGTTTTCTGGATTTTTATCAAAGTAATATTGATGATAATCTTCGGCTGGATAAAAAGTCTCAGCACCGTTAATTTGCGTGACGATAGGTGCGCCGTAAATTTGCGCTTCATTAAATGCTGCAATCGTATTAGTAACTGCATCATGCTGCGCCTGATTCTGGCAAAACACCGCTGAGCGATATTGCGTGCCGACATCATTGCCTTGGCGATTGTGCGTAGTTGGGTCGTGGCTGACTAAAAACACTTCAAGCAAATTTTCAAAACTGACCATATCTGCATCAAAGGTAATTTTAATGCCCTCTGCATGACCTGTATCGCCATTGCAAATGGCTTTGTAACTTGGGTCAGTCGTGTGTCCGCCAATGTAGCCAGACTCTACCTTGCTTACGCCTTTTAGCTGGCTGAAAACTGGCTCTGTGCACCAGAAACATCCGCCTGCGAAAATTGCAACTTGTTCATTACTCATGTTTCCACCTTCAGTGATTTTCAATTATCTTAGTTCAAAATAAGCTTAAAACAGAGTCTTAAATTTTGGTTAACTCATCTTACAATGGTTAGTCAACGCTTAGACTAAAACATTACATATTCCTTACTTTATTTAGCATGTCTTTAAACGCCCTCTATGTTGATTTTAACTCTTACTTTGCTTCGGTAGAGCAGCAGCTCGTGCCTGAACTGCGTGGTAAACCTATCGGCGTGTTGGCAGTGATGGCAGAAACCACTTGCTGTATCGCTGCGAGTTATGAGGCAAAAGCATTTGGTATTAAAACAGGCACCTTGGTGAAAGAGGCGCGAAAACTATGTCCTGAGATGGTTTTTGTCGAGGCAAGACCCGCCGTATATGTGACGTTTCATCATAAGCTCATTGAGATTGTAGAAAGTTGTACGCATGTTGAAAAAGTACTTTCGATTGATGAAATGGTCTGCAAGCTCACGGGTAGCCAGCAGATTCCAGAAAACGCACTTAAACTTGCGGCCAAAATTAAGCGTGAAATCAACAAACAGTTTGATTATATTCGCTGTTCAATTGGCATCGCTCCTAATACTTTTTTAGCGAAAACTGCCTCGAATATGCAAAAACCTGATGGCTGTGTGTTGATTGAACAGCATGAGTTGCCACAGCGATTATATGGCTTAAATTTGCGTGCTTTAAATGGCGTAGGTAAGCAAATGGAAGCGCGGTTGAATCGTTTTAAAATTACCACGATTAAGCAGTTGTATAAAGCGAATCGTCAGCAGTTACAATCTGCGTGGGGCAGTATAGAAGGTGAGCGTATGTATGATAAATTGCGCGGCTTAGAGCCTCATTACGTGAAAAATGCGCGTAGTAGTTTGGGATATTCTCATGTGATGCCACCAGAGCAGCGCAATATAGCAGGTGTTAAAGCCGTGCTGCATCGATTGCTGCAAAAAGCTTGTATGCGTTTGCGTAGCTATGATTTACTCGCATCCAGAATCAGCGTAAAAGTGAAGTTTCGCAACGAACCAAGCTGGAGTCTAGAAAGTTCGATTTCTTCCACTGACAACACTTTGCGCTTAATAGAAGCACTAGAAGCATTCTTACAACATTATCCGCAAACTAAGAATGAACCTTATGCGGTAGGCGTGTCTTTTTCTGGCTTAGTTACCGCAGACGAAGTGGCGCGTGATTTGTTTCAAATCGAACCTTTAGAAAATGAGAAAAAGCTTAGTAAAGCCATAGATACACTGAATCTAAAGTTTGGTAAAAACACCATCTATTTTGGAGGTGCGCATGATGCCTTAAAAGATGCACCTATGCGCATTGCTTTCAACCATATTCCAGATTTAGTGGTGGAGGGTGATGGGGATGATTGAGCCATTTTTTACTAAACTACTGAATGACTAAAACTGAGTTACTAAAGATGATAATTCACTTTTCCAAGTTGAATATCAATTAAGTTGTCGGTGATTTGCATTATTTCCTCTTTGGAGTGGCTAATGTAAATCATCTGGATGTTAATTTCATCCGATACTAATTTTAAAAACGGTAATATTTGACTTTTAAGTCTGTCATCCAAAGAGGCCAACGGCTCATCGAGCATTAATAATCTTGGAGAGCTAAGTAAGGCGCGCCCCAAGGCTACACGTTGCTTTTCACCACCAGAGAGTTGATGTGGACGTTGCTTTAACAAATGTCCAATTTCTAGTAATTCGACTATTTGCTTGAGTTGAAATTGCTGATTTTGTACAGGTGTAAAATTTAAAGCATAGCTTAAGTTATGCTCGACAGTCAGATGTGGAAATAACCGCCCATCTTGAAACACCAAGCCGATTTTACGTTGATGTATAGGTTTGTTGATACGCGCTTGGCTGTCAAATAAACATTCACCATCAATCACAATGCGGCCACTATCAGGCTGCGTGATGCCAGCAATGATACTGAGTAAAGTGCTTTTACCCGCGCCAGACGGCCCGTATATTGCTGTGACACGTTGGTTTAATTGTAATGAGGCATCTAACTCAAAGTGTTTGCGTTTAAGGCGCGCTTGAATTTCAATCATGATGACGACCAATACTCTGATTGGCTTTACGTTCTAGTCTATCGCTAATCATCAATGCGCCCAGCGCTAATACCATGCTTAATATGACCAGCCGTAGCGCAGGTAAGTCGCCATCAGGAATCTGTGTATAGCTATAAATCGCTAATGGTAGTGTACGCGTTTCATTCTCAATATTACCGACAAAGGTAATTGTTGCGCCAAACTCACCCAAGCTGCGGCTAAACGCTAAAATCAAGCCAGTGGTAATACCTGGCATTGAAAGTGGCAAAGTAATAGTGAAAAATACTTTTAGTGGATGCGCGCCTAAAGATTGTGCTGCAATCTCTAAACCTTTATCTACTTGCGAAATCGCTAATCGCGCTGAACGTACCATTAGTGGGAATGCCATCACCGCAGAGGCGACCACAGCGCCCATCCAAGTGAAGGCTAAGCTAAAGCCAAAAATATTGTGCAAATATTGACCGATTAAACCTTGGTTGCCTAATAAAAGTAAAAGCAAAAACCCAGGCACTACTGGTGGTAGCACTAAAGGTAAATGCACAAGGCTATCGAGCAATGACTTACCAAAAAATGATTTTCTAGCCAGCACCCAAGCGACTATCACTGCTGGCACTAAAATCAATACGACACAAAATAGCGCTACCTTTAAAGATAGCGCTAGTATGCTTATTTCGGATGGTGTGAATCGTAATATATCTAACATATAGCGTTACCAAGGTTTTTAAAAAAATACTTAAGGTAGGTTGCTTAAGGCAGATTAATGGTGAAGCCATATTTAATGAAGATTGCCTTTGCTTTCTCTGATTTTAAATAATCATAAAAGCCTGTAGCTGTAGGACTTGCATTTTTTACCAACGCCAAAGGATACACAATTAAGTCGTGGCTCGCATCAGGAAGTGCAGCGACAATCTCAACTTTGTTTGACACTTTAGCATCAGTCGCATAGACAATGCCTGCATCACACTCACCGCGTTCAACAAATATTAGCGCTGCTCGCACATCTTGTGTACCAACAATGCGTAACTTAACGGAATCCCACCAATTAAGAGTTTTTAATGATTGTTTAGCGTAGATGCCAGCAGGTACAGACTCTAACTCTCCCGTGCATAATTTTCCGCTAAAAGCTCCTGCGATATTAAAGCCTTTGTCCATTTCTACCTTAAAAGCTTTATTTTTAGGGGCAATAAGCACTAATTGATTGCCTAGTAAGTTCACTTTGCTATCGACTTTAAGCAGGTTTTTATCTTGCAAATAGCTCATCCACTTGGTGTCAGCTGAGATGAAAATATCTGCAGGCGCACCTTTTTCAATTTGTTTTGCTAATGTAGAAGAGGAGGCAAATGAAGTTTGAATTTGCACAGACTGTTCTTTTTCATATTGCGTGGCGATGTCAGTGATAGCGTTGGTTAAGCTCGCCGCAGCAAATATTGTTACTTTATCCTGAGCATTTGACATCGTGCTAATCAGCATCAACATCGCGCTAAATATCAGCTTGATATCACTATTTTTAATCATGATTTTTACCTATTAATTAGTGAATGATAATTTTTGATTTAACGTTAATTTAGAAATCTAGCTGAGCGCGCATAGTTAAGGCATCTTCTTTGTCATTAAGTTTGCCATTCACGTTGATGTTTGTATCAAACTTGGTGTGCACATAATTCATCATAATGCGTGTGTATGGATTGAGTATCCATTTGGCACCAAGCGTCCAAGCGTCGGCTTCGTTACTACCAAGTACGATGCCGCCTGTTTTAGATGCTGTAAATACGCTTGAAGCATTACAAGTTCCTGCTGGGCTAATCGTGCCGTTACCATATGTTTGAACAGTATTAGCCGCGGAACACCCGCCTGAAAAAATAGAGAAGTCACTCGCATCAAACTTGCTATACCTCAAGCCAAGCTCTAAAGCTCCCCAGCCACTTTTGTTAAGCTCAAAGTTATTTTTTGGCAAGATGCGAGCAAATTGACCGTCTTTATAGCTATCTGCATAGTTTTCACCTGTGACTAACCACATCGCTTCTGCGTACCATGCTTTCACATCTTTATCATAGTCTCTGGTGGCAACTGGGCCCGTATTTGCAGCTCCTTGATAGTTAGAAACATCATATTCTCCTTGGAGCTTGACTGAGCCTTGCGCTAAAGCCGTTTCAACACCATAGCGTGTTCTTTCAACACTATCACCAGTAAAAGCTGCTGGGGCAAAAAAATTTACGCCACGTGCTTCTGTTTGGCTTGCAGATGCGCTTGCCGTGGCTTGAATGCCATGGTTATACCAACCACCAAGATGCGTCACGGATTTATCCCATCCTGCCCATTGTGCTGGGTTGATTGTGGCGCGCAGCGTTACATCCTTACCATCTTTACTCTGATTTGTTCCAAGCGCCTCATCATTACCTTGACCTGTGCCGTTTGTCACAGCAAAAGCATAAGTACTGCCTTTAAACGGCGTACCATAGACCATAGCGCCTCGTTCATAAATATCATCGCCATAAGTGTTGTAAGCCAACGAGCGCTCTAGAAAGTCTGAATAAGTGTCTGTTGTGGAGTTTTCTAAACTTTTGAATGTTTTAAACTGCCCAACACGAATCTTAGCTTGCGGCCACCAATTGGCTTCTACATAGGCGTTCACAAGGCGTGTGCTGGCGGCTGAGTGGTCAATTTCTAAACGAAGTAAATAGTTTTGATAAAAGCCTAATTGTGTATTAAATCTCGCACGGCGAATGCTCCAGGTATCAGGGTTGCCTTCATCACCGCTGAATGAGCGGTAGTCAGCTTGCACTCGCCCATTAAACTGTAAGTTCCAATTACCCGTGCCATCTTCAAACTTAATACCTTCTTTGAAGTTAGCATAGACGGGGATGCCTTTGCTATTACCTTTTTCTTCAGATTTAACAATTTTTGACTGGCTTACTTGGTTACTGATGCCAACCAGCTCTTTGGTTAATACGTCTATTTGTTTGTCTTGCTCTGCGCGTTGATCAATTAATTGTTGTACTTTTAGTTCTAAATTTTTAATGCGCAATGCGGCATCATCTTGTGCAAACAATGTGGTTGGAAAGGCCGTGGTGATGGCTAAAACAAGCAGTGATTTTGAAAAGTGATGATTGGTCCGCATAGTTACCCCTTAGTTTTTTCTATAGTTAAGTTGTTTTTTTATTTAAATTAACTTTATTTATATTTGGTAATTTTGAAGCTTATGGCTTGCTGTTCCCATTTAATCATAACTATCGCTATATTCAAACAGGAATAGCGTATGCCAGCGTAAAATTTCCATTTTGCAAAATTAATTTTTAATTAGATTTACTCTGTGTCTTTCAGGTTGCTGAGAATGTGATTCTGTTCGACTTCGACGGCGGCATGTGCCTTATCGATTAAGTCTCGATAGTTTTTTAGAATAAAGCGTCCAAAATCAGTGAGTTGTGCGCCACCACCATGATGTCCACCGGGCGAACTGTTGACTAAAGGCTGGTTAAAAGATTTATTCATGACATCGACCAGTTCCCAAGCTCTGCGGTACGACATATGCATTTTCTTGGCTGCGGATGAAATAGAGCCGCAAGCGTCAATGCTTTCCAACAAATCAGCTTTACCTGGCCCCATAACCACTGCGTTGTCGTTTGCAATTCTTATTTTGAGTTGATTATTCGCCATGGTGTAAGTGTAATATATTTAGCCAGTGGCGAATCAATTTGCATTTACTCAGCTTAAAGTTTAGAGCGAGCTGAGTGGCGATGACTGCTGAATGCCACTACCTATTGAGGTTAAGCAATTAGTTTAAAACCTTGCACCACGAATATTACATACTTTCACCGCTGGGTTTTCAGCGGTCATCATATCAATAGTACTTACTTTCTGTAACGCATCAGCCTTAGATTCGGGCTGAGCGGCAGCAATTGTGCAATCTATGCATTTCCCTTTTGATTCTTCGTAGCCTTTGATGGCCTCTAAGCCTTTTACATTGGTCATAATTGTTCCGTCTAATATCGCTTCACCAAATTTAGCACCTGTAATATCGGCACCTGTTAAATCTGCTTTGCTGAAATCTGCTCGGAATAGGTCGGTATTGCGTAAGTTTGCCCCCCTAAAGTCGGCAAATCTAAAATTGGAGCGGTTAATGTCAGCACCTTCAAAATTAGTGTGAGCAAACTTTCCACCAATGGCATCAAAACGCATCGCGCCCATCGGTTGATTGCCAATATCTAAACCAAAGCGACCTCTAATGACGGTGGCATCGCTCATATTGACATTGCCTAGCGTGCCTATCATGCGCGCATTAGTGAGGTTGGCACCTTGGAAATTAGTCTTATCGAAGATTGCCTGAAAGATAGTCGCATCCGTTAAATCAGCACCGCTTAAGTTGGCGTCTTCAAGTCTGGCAAGGTTTAAATAACTTTTTTGCATATTTGCACCACTTAAATTAGCGCCACGTAAATAAGCGCCGAAAAAACTGGTATTGACCATTTTGCAATGACGTAAATCCATTTTGTCGAACTCTAAATAGCCTGCGTCTTTGTTGCTTAAGTCACATGTTTGGCTATTGATTTGTTTAAGTGCATCAGCTTGGCTGATTTTTTCACGCTCAGGCTCAACATCTTTAGCTGTCTTATCTACAACGGTCTTATCTGCATTTTTGGCATAAAAGGTATTGGCTTTATTGATGACTGCTTGTGGGTTTGCTAAAAATGCGGCTTTTGCAGCCTCGCTACTAAAGCAGTAAGTTTTCCCACCAAATATTTCTTTTATTTCACAGTTGGTGGTAAATGAGATGCCTTGTGATAAGCCATTAGTACATTGATTATTAAACTCGGCGGCGTATGAATAGCTGCTTAGTGATAGGCAGATGACTATTGTTAATTGCTTGAGTATATTCATGATAATTCTCCAATGTTCTGCTTTATGGTTAAGCAGTTATTTGCATTATTCACGCTTCATTGCCAATACTTTGTAACTCACGTCACACAACAATAAATAAGTGTTAACTAGACTATTGTTTGGTCTTTTAGTTTCTCTAATGAAAATCATTAGTTACAAATTCGTAACAATTGTTTGTAGTCCAAACTGAAAATAGAGGCGTTAACTCACCATCTGCAGAATAGATTGCAGAGATTGAGTGTTAAAAGTAAAAAGTTTTAAACTCAATCTATCGCGCTAATTAGGCGTAACTAATGTCTAGCTACTTAACTTTAGTCATAAAAGTAAGTTAGACAAAAAGGAGAAATAAAATGAGTTTTGTAAAAAACGTGCGAGTAAGAATGTTAGTACCAGCTTTATTGACTGCAGTGTTTGCTGTGCCAGCAATGGCGGCTGATCAATATACTGATACAGCCCGCGTGCTTTCATCAACACCTCAGTTGGAGCGTGTGAATGTGCCGCGCCAAGAATGCCGTACAGAATATCAACAACAAAGCTACAGCAATGGTGGTAATAACTCTATCGCTGGTGCCATCATCGGTGGTATTGCGGGTGGTTTGCTAGGTAACACTGTGGGTCGTGGTAATGGTCGTGTTGCGGCCGCTGCGGTAGGTGCTGGTGTAGGTGCCATTGCAGGTAATAGCATTGCAAATAATCAACGTGGTTATGGTGGTACACGTGACGTGCCAGTACAAACTTGCTACCAAGTTGATAACTGGCAAAGTGTCACTACAGGCTATTTAGTGAACTACGAATACAACGGTAGGACTTATAGCACAGTGACGAATGAACAACCTGGTCGATATATTGATGTGAATGTAGCAATTGAGCCGCGTAGTCGCGTAGTTTCGCAAGTAAGTTATGTGGAGCCTGCTGCTTATAACAATAGAGGCTGGGATGATAATCATGACCGTCACGAGCATCGTGACCATGGTCGCCGCGGTTGGGATAGGCATGATGATGACTGAGGTGATGACCGTTACTATTAAGCCTCAGTTTATAGCTTGTAAAAAAACATAGCAGTTAATTAAATAGTAGTTTATTCGCCTAGCCCATAAAGCTTGGCAATCGTTAAACCCAGTAGTCCCAAAAAGACTGCTGGGTTTTTTATTTCTCTAAATCTCCCATGCAAAGATGCTTACAAGTAAAATCTAACTTATAGATATTATTAATATGAGTTTGTGTGAAATTAACGGTAGATTGCGTTTTAAATCATGAGTTAGCCAACTTGCCAAGCGTTAGTGCATTAGCGCGCTTGCTGGCTAAAGCTCGCGTTGCTCAGATAGATGTGCCGCTGGAAGCCTTAATATGTCAGCAGTTTGGCCTAAATGAAGAGGGCGATTGGCCTATTGCGGCACTCAGCGCCGCGGTGGATGGTATAGCTGTGGGAGGTAATTATTGGTTGCGAGCTGATCCTGTGCATTTTGTTATGCAGCGAGATTGTTTTAGTTTAAGTGAGCCAGCACCATTATTTGTACACACGGCGCATGCCACGCTGATGGTGGCTAGCTTGAATGCACATTTTGCTCAAGATGGCTTACTATTCTGTATTGGAAAATCAGGCGCATGGTATTTACGTGCGGATAAAGCTGCGCAGATTACAACGACATTACCCAGCGTTGCAATGGATAAAAACGTGCATCATTTCATGCCGCAAGGAGTAGATGCTGCAAAATGGAAATCCATATTCAATGAAGCGCAAATGCTGTTGCATGATCATCCAACTAATGAAGAGCGTGAGTCTAGTGGCGAGCTTGTGGTAAATAGTGTTTGGCTGTCTGGCGGCGGTGTAATGCCTAAATTTAAAGCCTTACAGCATAATGTTGAGCTAATGTTTGCGAATGATGTTTTAAACCAAGGCTTGGCAACATGGGCAAACATTGCTTACCAACCCGTACCTATGAATTTAGATGAAATTTTACAGAGTACGGCACAACATGCGCGGCTAGCACTGCCACAAAGCAATCATTCTCAAACAAGCCAATCTAACACTAATTACTTTGATGAGACTTGGTTCGCACCTCTTTTTGCCGCATTAAAGAGTAAGCAGATTGAACAACTCACTTTGAATTTAGGCTGTTATGAAAAATGCTTAGTGGCTGTGATCAAGCCCTTAGATGTTTATAAGTTTTGGCGAAAAGCAAAACCTTTTATGCAATATCTCGAATAAGCATACCTAAGTAATTGAATTTATAAATAATCGAATTTAAATGACCAAAATTGTACAACGTAATATACCACTTCAAGCCGCGCAAACTTTGCAGGCGTCAGGTACCTCATCGCTAATGGCGCGATTGTTGGCTGCGCGAGGCATTAGCGATGCAAATCAGCTCAGCATTAATTTAAGCAATCTATTACCTCCTAACACATTGACTAATAATGTCGCCATGGCAAAACTGCTAGCCGATGCGATTCAAACCAATAAAAAATTATTGGTGATTGGTGATTACGATGCGGATGGCGCAACAGCGACAGCGGTTGCCGTGAAAGGATTAAAAGTCTTTGGCGCGACGGTAAGTTTTTTAGTGCCGAATCGCTTTGAGTACGGCTATGGCTTAACGCCAGAAATTGTAGCGCTAGCCGCTACACAAAGCCCAGATGTGATTATTACTGTCGATAACGGTATTGCCAGTGTAGAGGGCGTGGCAGCAGCGAATGCGCTAGGCATACAAGTGCTGATTACCGATCACCATTTACCAGGCCAAGTCACGCCAGAAGCGGCTTGTATTATTAACCCTAATCAACATGGTTGTAGTTTCCCAAGTAAGAATCTAGCGGGCGTAGGGGTCATGTTTTATTGCTTACTCGGTTTGCGTGCAGAAATGCGGGAACGTGGTCTTTTTGCAGAAAAACCAGAGCCAAATTTAACAGAGTTACTCGATTTAGTCGCATTAGGTACGGTGGCAGATTTGGTTAAACTCGATGACAATAATCGTATTTTAGTCGAACAAGGTTTGCGCAGAATCCGTGCAGGTGCTTGTTCGCAAGGCATATTGGCGTTATTAAGAGTAGCAGGTCGTCAGCCGCAAAATACGAATGCACAGGATTTGGGTTTTTATGTTGGCCCTCGATTGAATGCCGCCGGCAGGCTAGACGATATGACCTTAGGCATACAATGCTTGCTTGCGGAATCTGAACATGATGCTACCACCATCGCTCAACGTTTGCAAGATTTAAACGTGCAGCGTCGTAGTATAGAAGCTGATATGCAAGGCGGCGCCAGCTTGTCGTTGGATGAGATTAATATCGATAACCAATTTGCCATTAGCATTTATCAAGAGGATTGGCACCAAGGCGTCATTGGCATTCTGGCCTCGCGAATTAAAGAGCGCTATCACCGTCCAGTGATTGCTTTTGCAAATGCTGGCGATGGCTTGCTTAAAGGCTCAGGCCGCTCTATTGCTAGTTTGCATTTACGCGATGCGCTTGATCTACTCAGCAAACATCAACCAGATTTAATTTTAAAGTTTGGCGGGCACGCCATGGCTGCTGGCCTTACCATTAAGCAGACTGACTTTGAATTATTCAACAACAGCTTTGAGGCTGTTGTGAAAAACTTGATTACAGAAGCAGATTTGGAGTCAGTGCTTGAAGTGGACGGTAGTTTGAGTAAAAGCGAGATGACCTTTGCAACCGCACAAATATTGGAAAACCAAGTGTGGGGGCAGGGCTTTGCGCCGCCTTTGTTTTATGATGAGTTTGAAGTGCTGAATCAGCGCTTGTTGGGTGAGAAACACCTTAAACTTAGCCTAAAAAAAGATACACGTGTCATCGATGCTGTTTATTTTAATCACGCCGAGTTCTTACCAAGCCCGATTCAAGTTGCTTATCAGTTACAAACTAATAGCTATAACGGAACGCAAAAAGCGCAATTGAATCTGCGTTATGTAGCAATCTGAATCTGACTAGTCCTCTTTTTCTTTTAATGTATCAAGGTTGACGGCTTATTTGAGGTGCTCTTTCTTCAAGTGAGATACCCACCAATCTTTTAAAAACTTAAGTAATATATAAGGGTCTTTATAGGCAGTGGCTTCTTGGGCGGCAGCATCAACATCTTTTGTGAATTGCTTTTGCGCCATAATGTGCTTATGTATTTCTTTATATCCAGCCTTGGATAATATACCTTCTTCAGTTTTGAAATGGAAACTAGAATAAGTTTTAATATTGTTGAGTGTTGGTGCTAGCACAGAAAGCCCCCAACCCTCTTGAATGAAGAAGTAGAGTGAGTTAATGGTAGCAACAATAGCGTGATGTTGCTCATCAATAATCGGAATACCTAACTCGTCGTGTGGTTTCCAAACAATATAAAATACTTTCACTTATTTCAATATTGTGCGATTCTAGTTTTGTCTTAGCCACTTGTGGTCGTATAAAATATCTCCAATGCAGATAGAGTAAATTTATGGCTAACTTTATAAGCATGATAGCTTACTGGTCTTTAGCCTTAGTGTTAATTAGAGTGTAATAAACAGGTCAGTTCTGACTCTGGGGATTAACTAACGTGATGGATTGACCTTAAAATTTTAGGATTTCATATCATCAAAACAGCACAATCTAACCCCCATTTGCTATTGCAAAGTATGCTCATCAATATTTTACCAGCACGCCAAACTGATGCACATAAAGGCACGTTCGGCAGCCTAGCGATTGTTGGCGGTGACGCTAGCATGGTCGGAGCTGTGTTGTTATCAGCCAGAGCCGCCTTGTTGAGCGGTGCGGGGCGCGTTTATGCGGCTTGTTTATCCACTAGCGCGCCAAGTGTTGATATGATGTACCCAGAAATTATGTTTCGCAAACTGGCTGATTTAACCAACTTAGCGCAATTGGATTGTGTTGTGGTTGGCCCAGGGCTTGGTCAATCGCAAGCAGCAATCGAGTTGCTGGAGTTTTGGTTGAGTCAAAATATAGTGATGTTGATAGATGCCGATGCGCTTAATTTAATTGCCAAGTATCCACATTTAACCGCAATTTGCAAAAACCGCCTTGCTGAAACAGTCATTACACCCCACGCGGGAGAAGCCGCCAGATTACTTGGAATGTCTAGTGGATATATTCAGCAAAACCGAATTGATAGCGCGCTTAACTTAGCTCATGCCTTGCACGCAACATGTGTGCTTAAAGGCGCTAACACTGTGGTAGCACATGATGATGACAATTACTTTATTAATACCACTGGTAATGTTAGCCTTGCTAGTGGTGGTACAGGTGATGTGCTTAGCGGCATTATTGGCAGTTTTTTAGCGCAGGGTTTAAGCGGCTTAGACGCAGCCAAGCTAGGCGTTTTTGTACACGGTGCGGCTGCTGATGTTCTAGTTGCGAAGGGGGTGGGTCCCGTAGGGCTTGCTGCATCAGAAGTTGCGATTGAGGCGCGGAATATCATTAATCAGTTAAGTTCATGTGCTATCTAGTTAAACGATGACTATCCACAATTAAAAATGTAAAATCATGCCTGTCAATATTAACTAAGGTTAGCATGGGTAAAAAATTAGTCGTTGCCAATTGGAAAATGCATGGCAATCTGGCCGAAAATAAGTGCTTGTTTCAAGCTTATATTGACCAGCTATCATCCCTCAAAAATACCGATGTTGTCGTTTGTGTGCCATATCCTTATCTGGCGCAGGCGCAATCAATGTTGCAAAATACCAATATCGCTTGGGGTGCGCAAAACCTAAGTAAAGACGCTATTGGTGCACACACAGGTGAAGTGAGTGCCGCGATGATTAAAGACTTTGGTGCAAGTTATGTGATTATTGGCCACTCAGAACGTGCAACTGCATATTGTGAGTCAGATGAAAATATCGCCACTAAATTCGCGCAAGCGCAAGCGCATAGATTAACGCCTATTTTATGCGTAGGTGAAACCTTAATTGAGCGCGAAGCTGGCGTCATGCAAATGGTAGTTGGCAAACAATTAGATACTATTATCAACACCTATGGTGCAGCCGTATTTGCTAAATCAGTGGTGTCGTATGAGCCAATTTGGGCAATTGGCACAGGTTTAGCTGCAAGCTCCGATCAAGCGCAAAGCATGCACGAATTTATTCGCGGTAAGGTTGCTGTACTTGATAAAGCGGCCGCGACAAGCATGAAAATCCTCTATGGGGGCAGCGTAAACCCGCAAAATGCGGTACAATTATTTGTTATGCAAGATATTGACGGTGGTCTTGTTGGCAAGTGCTCATTAAATGCACATGAATTTGAACAAATATGTCGCGCTGCAGCCTGAAAAGGCGTAACAAATTATTGCGGCATGAGTTCTGTATTGGTTGTAAAAATTAAATAGTATTAGGTGGAAAATGGAAAAATTAGTATTAGTAATTCATGTGATTGCAGCGCTAGGTGTGATTGCTTTGGTTCTTTTGCAGCATGGCAAGGGCGCAGATATGGGTGCTTCATTTGGCAGCGGCGCTTCTGGTAGTTTATTCGGTGTATCAGGCTCAGCCAACTTCATGAGTCGTGCAACTGCAGTTTTTGTATTGATATTCTTCACTACAAGCTTAACGCTAGCTTATATGTCTAGCCATAAAGAGGGTAGTGGTAGCGTGGTTAAAGCGATGGCAGAGAAAAACGCCCAAGTGAATACGACTGCTCCAGCAGCAAAAACCGATGCCGTTACGCCGCCAGCAGCACCAGCACAAGATATACCAAAGTAATTAAATTTTCTGAGCTTAGTCTCAGAAAGATGCCGTCGTGGTGGAATTGGTAGACACGCAACCTTGAGGTGGTTGTGACTAATAGTCGTGAGAGTTCGAGTCTCTCCGTCGGCACCA
>JAYTRW010000222.1:0-1489 GCA_043745985.1 Methylotenera sp. | reverse complement strand
GCCAAACCATAGGCGCTAAGGTTAGACCAAGTGTAAAAGCAACTCGCCAAACCGTATCACCTTTAACAGGTTTAAATAGTCCACCGATAATGCCCGTGATTCCAGCAATGCGCCCATTTAATAATATTAAAAGGGCTACGGAAATGCCGATAAGCCCACCACCAGCTAGTGCAGACCAAGGTGTGAAGTGATTCCAGTCAATTGTCATAAGTATTTGTTAGCATTAAGTGAAAAGAAGCCGCACACATCATTTGCGCGGCTTTGTTACATTTAAGTATAACTTAAACTAAAGCTGCCAGCCGTAAGCAATGCAGAGTGAGTCTTGATACATTTTTAGATTGACGTCACCGCCACCGTAAACACTTGGAATTGCATTTGTCCCATGCACTTTCTCTTCAAAAGCATGCACGTAAGAGAGTGATAATTCAGATTTATTGGCTAAGATCCAAGTTGCACCCAATGTCACATGATCTTGAACGACGCCTCGGGCCAAAATATTAAATAAAGCTTCACTACTACGAATGGGTTGCGTAGAGTGGTTGTAACCTGTACGCAATGTTAAATTTTCATTCCAAACGTAACTAGCACCCACTTTGACAGCGGTTACATCGCGCCATCCAAAGCCAGCGCCATTGTTTGAGCCGAGTAGGTTGCCTTGCAGTAATAAGTTATTAATTGAATTGCCCACTAAATCTACATCACTATATTCAATGCGTTGTACATCTGCAGCCAAAGTCAGTGCAGGCGTTGCTTTTACGGCAATACCAACGCCGTAACTTGATGGAATATCAAAGTCACCACCTTCTGCAAATAAACCTTTGTACTTTTCAAACTTGCTCATATAGGTTTTACTTTGATAGTTTGCACCTAAAGTGACATTATCGGTTACTTGACCAATCCAGCCGATGTGAACCCCAGCACCATAAGATGAGTCGTAGCCTTGGTTGGTGACGTCGTTTGGTGATTGTGAAGTTTGTTGAGGTGTACCTACTGGCGCAGTGAAGTTTTGCAAGCCCCTAGCTTTAAAACGTTGATATGTCAAATTAACTGAAACGCCTACTGTGTTTGATGGAGTTATTTTCCATGTGGCGGTAGGTGCAACGAACAGTTGAATTAAATCAATGCCAGCAGGTGTGGTACCAAGAAGTGGGATGGCCTTTTTGTAGTCTGTATTCATGCCACCGTTACCATAAACACTTACACCTAAAGTGACCTCAGGATTAATGACGCGGTTGTAACCAAATTCTGGAATGATAAAGTTTTCAGTATCGTTCGCGTCAAATGTGCCATCAAAAATTTTAGATCCACCCGCAGTATTCACCAGTTCAGCTTCACGTTGTGGCCTAAACCAAGTCACACCTAAATCAACGCGATCGCCAATCAAACCCATGCCAGCAGGATTTGCCGCTGCAGCAAGTGCATCTTGTGGCAATGCAATGCCACCCCACCCATCCCTTGAGATTTAACGCCATAACCATGTGCAAAGTAG
>JAYTRW010000221.1:0-4952 GCA_043745985.1 Methylotenera sp. | reverse complement strand
TAACATCAGGCTTTTCATTTTCTGCATTGCTTTTTGCTCGATTTGGCGAATACGTTCAGCTGAAACACCAAACTCATCAGCTAGCTCATGTAAAGTTTTGCCACCTTTATCTTGCAACCAGCGCGCCTCAACTACACGACGGCTTCTGTCATCTAAGTTCTGCAGCGCATTTGCTAAGCCTGTAGTTTCAGCCATTTCAATTTGCTTCGACTGCAAAGCTTCTAGAGGTTCTAAACCTTCATCTGGTAGATAGGCGATAGGGCTGTATTGCTCATCGCTGTCATCATCAATATTTGCTTCAAGTGAAATCTCGTGACCATTTAAGCGCGCTTCCATTTCCAGCACTTCTTCTGGTTTAACATTCAACTCTTTAGCAATATGCGCTACTTCAGCAGGTTGCAAGCTATTTAAGCCAGTTTTCATGCTGCGTAAATTAAAGAATAGTTTGCGTTGTGCTTTGGTCGTCGCAATTTTAACCATACGCCAATTGCGCACAATATATTCGTGCATTTCAGCTTTAATCCAGTGCATCGCAAAAGACACTAAGCGCACACCGCGCTCTGGGTCAAAGCGTTTTACGGCTTTCATCAGGCCGATATTACCTTCTTGAATTAAATCTGATTGAGGCAGACCGTAACCATTGTAGCCACGCGCAATGCTAGCGACTAAGCGTAAATGCGAGACAATTAACTGACGAGCCGCTTCCAAATCATTGTCTGCTCTAAATTTTACGGCAAGCGCATATTCTTCTTCTGCGGACAGGACAGGATATGCCTTAATCACCCTAGAATAATGCTCTAGGCTGTCAGATGCGGTTAATACTGGTAATGTTAATGCGTTACTCATTGAACTTATTTCCTCCAATAGCTATTATATTAGCACTCTTGCTATTAGAGTGCTAGTGGCTAAATGGTTCAATTAACAGTGAATGTTCTAAACAATTAGAGTCGTTAAATAAAAAAATTATTGCTAGGTTACATTGAAAGCAATGATTTTACGTTGAGTTTCTGGGACATAAGTAGCCCAAACTTTTCAATACATGTCTTCAAGATTAGACAAAGGTTTGGATGTGCTTTTTAGACTTCAACATTGAATAAACCTAATTCTTTGAGTATTTTTGCCTAAAGGAGCCCGCTGTTATAATGGTTCCTATACCACCTGTTGCAATTCAACATAGCCACCTTAAACTGCTTCAACAAGGCCATCTATAATTTCGCAACAGCAGCCATTAGATTTTTCTATCACTGACTGAATCACCCCAATTACGTTGACCTGAGATTTGGCCCGTATATTGACTTAAATAAACTTCATCACTTTCTAAGATTAAATAATCTGTCTTTGTAAGCTTTCGACTAACTTTCACTAAAAGTGTTTCAACCTTAAAGCTTTACCGACTTCCTCTAGCCAATACCAACCTAATTTATCATGATAATTATAATTGACAGCTTAAAATTAATAAGTCAGGGAAAATATGAAGAATAACAAAATGCTGATAGCTGTGATGCTAGGCTCGCCACTACTGGCTACATCAATAGCCGCAAATGCGGATAGAAAATCTATTTGGTTATATAAAAGGCGCAGAAACCATGCCAGCAGGTGCGTGGGAGTCTGACCAACAGCTTACATATCGCGGCGACAAGGGCGTGGGTACTTATCATGCCTGGGATAGTAAATCTGAGATTGAGTATGGTGTCACGGATAAATTTAATGCTTCTGCTTATATAAGAGCTCAGTCCATCAACACTAGTGGTATAGTCGTTGATGCTTATATTCTTGGTGCAAAACATTATGGTCCGCATGTTTCAGGTATTGGTACAGAGTTTAAATATATGTTTTTAAGTCCAGCAAAAGATAGTTTTGGTTTAGCTGGATACCTGGATCTTGGTTACAATTGGCTGGATCCGCACTCTGGGTTAGATAAAAATACTTATACTGTTGAATTGCAGATGATTGCGCAGAAATACTTTATGGAAGGTCAATTGGTGTGGGCTGGTAATGTAGGGTTAGAGTCCACATATGCACATCGAGCAGATCTCAGCGACGCAAGACGCGCTTCACTACCGTCAGATTTTGACTGGCCAGCTCACAATGAAATGGAAGTTGAGTTAAAGGCGGGTACTGGGTTGAGTTACCGTTTTGCACCAAATTGGTCGGTAGGTGCTGAAGCGTTGTATGAAGTTGAGTATGAAACTGAAGTTGGGCCAGAGCGTTGGTCAATATTTGCTGGCCCAAATATCCACTACGGCGGCGAGAAGTTTTGGGCTACTTTTAGTTGGATGCCACAAATTCAAGGTTATGGAAGACCTAAAGATGCGCAACTTGATGACGACTTGCAATTGATTGAGAAAACTAAGCAAGAAGTTCGATTAAAATTCGGTTATGATTTTTAATCATCAATAGAAAATTAATATGAAAAGTGTACACGGCTTGTGGATGCTACCTGTCGCCGCAATTATAATGCCTGTTTATGCAGTAGATTACATGACAGCCCAGCAAGCGCAGAAAATAATTTTCCATGATGCTGACTCGTTTGAAGCTCGCCAGACGACTTTTACTGGCGCACAAAAAGATAAAATTAAAGAACTATCTGGTGTGCGTCAACGCTGGGATACGCAGCAAATATGGTGTGCAGTGAAAGAGGGTAAAGCCATCGGCTGGTTTGTAGTAGATGAAGTAATAGGCAAGCATGAGTTTATTACTTATGGTGTCGGTTTTACACCTGATGGTCATGTGGTCGGCATAGAAGTGATGAGTTATCGTGAAACGTATGGCGGACATGTGCGTGATGCTAGTTGGCGTAAAAATTTTGCGGGTAAAACTTTGGCGGATCCTTTTAAGCTTGATGTAGATGTGCCAAATAACAGTGGGGGCACGTTGTCTAGCCGTAATATCCTAGACGGTGTTAAACGTGTATTGGTCATACAAAAAGTACTTAATTTGGGTGAGTAGTAGTATTAAACAAACTAACGTTAGACGCATGCGACCATTGCTTGGCACATTTATTGAAATTGGTGCCGATAACAGCGGTGATCCTTCGAGTGTAGACCAAGCAATTAATGCTGCATTTATGGTCATTCAAACAATCCACAATCTACTTAGTTTTCATGAACTGGATAGTGAGTTAAGCCGAATTAATCAAGCTAATGGGCATTTCATTAAGGTTAATAGTCACACCATACGTGTATTTCGTTTAGCTAGAGGGATGATGTTAGACAGTGCGGGTTTATTTAACTGTACCGTTGGAGGCATGATGATAAATTGTGGTGTTTTACCCAATCATGGCGGTAAAGTAATACCTATTGGTAATGTAAGTGATATTGAGATTAACAATAGTCAAATCAGACTGAACAGAAACGTGAAAGTTACATTAGATGGAATTGCCAAAGGTTATGCTGTGGATTGCGCTATTGCTGCAATGAAGCGCCATGGAATTATTTCTGGTTGGGTTAATGCTGGTGGTGATTTGCGTGTCTATGGAAACATGACATTGCCCTTGCAACGTCGTGAGATAGACGGAAGCTTTACTGCTTTGGGAGGTTTAAAAAATGCGGCGTTAGCTAGCTCGCATGTGAGTGTAAAGTACGATGTTAATTTCCCTAGTAAAATAGTAGCTGAGAACGTTGAGCCTACCCTAGGTGTATGGAGTGTGATGTCCCACTTTGCTTGGCGTGCTGATGCCTTAACTAAAGTTGCCAGTCTAGCCAATGAACATAATCGGGCCGACATTGTTAATCAATTAGGTGGCAAAGTGGTTTACCCACAGCAAGCCGCGTTCAAATGAGAAGTTACCGCTTACTTACTGTTAGCTTCCACTCGTAATTAGTGGATTATTACTGATACCTAACACAATCGTTTTCCGCTTGGAGTGGGATATCAGATGGTCTTTGCCATAAGCTGCGTGCTTGTGGGTAGTGGAGCTGGTGAAGTCCAGAGTGCTGTACCCAAGGTTTGAGAGAACATGATAGTCACCCAATAAACATTTCAGCTTTATGCGAATTTATTGCCTCAACTAAGATACTACCCATAGTTTGATGCCAGACAAATAGCGAGCTAATGAATAACGTAGATAAAAGTAGTGTGCCGCCCAAATAACCGATGCCTAGAGAACGGTCTGCAAAATTAGCTAAAGTTGTTCCTAGTGAAGTGGTTGCAATAATCGTAATCCAATACAAATAGGCGTTGAATTTATTAGCCCTAATTTGCGTAATAACCGCAGCGATAAAAATGGTGCCAAAGATGAAACGAGGGTGTCCTGAGTTTTGTGTAAACATCGGTTAATTACTGCTGAGGCATCCTCTCCTCAAATTGAATAGTAAACCTATTTAGTGCAGGTTTCCAATCACGCAGTGGCATCGTCCATTTCTTGCTAATATTTTGCAGTGCCAAATAGAACAGTTTCATCACAGACTCATCGTTCGGAAATGAGCCTCGACTCTTCGTCACTTTACGTAAACTCATATTCACTGACTCAACGGCGTTCATGGTGTAGATGATTTTGCGTATTTCTGGAGGGTAATCAAAGAACGGTGTAATACGTGCCCAATTATTGCGCTAGGATTGGGCAATCGGTGGGTAAGCGTCATTCCATGCTGACTCAAACTCAGTGAGATATTGCTCCGCTTCGTCTTGGGTGGCTGCGGTGTAAACTCGCTTCAAATCAGCAGCCACCTGCGTATTCCACACCAAACTGGACACTGATTCCAGCGCAAAGTGGACAGTGATTCCACGGCAAACTGGACAGTAAAAATAGTTACGTAGCATGCGGGATAACCGTGGCACTCTCGAATATTTTTTATCGGGGACCACATGGCGAACAACAGGTTATCCATGCGCAAAATTACAGAAGCACTGCGGCTGCATTTCGAGCACGACCGCACCAACCGAGAAATCGCTCAGGCCATCGGCACCTCGCCGACCACGGTCGGCCAGTACCTGCGTCGAGCCCGTGAGGC
>JAYTRW010000220.1:0-1493 GCA_043745985.1 Methylotenera sp. | reverse complement strand
GTGAAATGTAGCCTGCGCGCTCTTTTGCAGCTTTAAAGTCAACGTCGCCAGCAATGCTGCCATCAGCCAGTCGATTAATACCAATATCAATGACGATGGCGCCAAGTTTAATCCAAGCGCCTTGTATCAACCCAGGTTTTCCTGCCGCAGCTACAATCAAATCCGCTTGCTGAATCATTTTAGCTAAATCTTTAGTATGCCGATGGCAGCTAGTCACTGTACAACCCGCAAGTAATAACTCTAATGCCATAGGGCGGCCTACGTGATTCGATACGCCTACTACTAGCGCATCCAAACCCATTAGCTCAATATTACTAGCTTGTAGCATTTTAATGACACCAAAAGGCGTGCAAGAGCGCAATGTGGGCTGGCGAACCGCTAGCCTGCCGATGTTGTAAGGATGAAAGCCATCAACATCTTTATTGGGGCTGATGCGTTCAATGATATGTTCATCTTTAATTTGAGGCGGTAAAGGCGACTGTACGAGAATGCCATCAATCGTATCGTCTTGATTCAATTGCTCAATTAACGTAAGTAGCTCAGCTTCAGAAGTAGAGTCTGGTAGATCGTAAGCGATAGAGCGAATGCCTACCTTTTCGCAGGCCAAACGTTTGTTGCGAACATAGATGCTAGACGCAGGGTCTGCACCTAGAACGATCACAGCCAAACCAGGCGCGCGTTTGTTTGCTTGTAAGCGATTATTGATGCGTTCTTTAATCGAGTTTAGAAGATTTTCAGCAATGGCTTTGCCATCAATTATTTGAGCGGTCATTAGAGTTTATTTTGCTTACTTTTTAAGCGAGATTAAAAATAAAGTAACATTTTATCATAATAGATTTGACCTTCAGCTCGGTTTGCAGTATATTTCTGCCCTTCGGCGTGTAGCGTAGCCTGGTAGCGCGCCTGCTTTGGGAGCAGGATGTCGGGAGTTCGAATCTCTCCACGCCGACCAAATTTTAACTTGTTTGAAGTGCTTAGTCAGTTCAGCAGGTCAAGATAAAAGTCAGCCCGAAAACTTTATATGCAAATATAAAGCCTTGTAACCACAATCTGCCCGTAGCTCAACCGGATAGAGCACCAGCCTTCTAAGCTGGGGGTTACAGGTTCGATTCCTGTCGGGCAGACCAGTATGTAAAAGTCTCTATGGTGGCTGTAGCTCAGTTGGTAGAGTCCAGGATTGTGATTCCTGTTGTCGTGGGTTCGAGCCCCATCAGCCACCCCATATTTTATAAGCCTCACAGCATTGTGGGGCTTTTTTGTTTATGGTAACTTTGGTTATTTGTAGCTGATTTGTAGCTGATTTGTAGCTGTGATTGGCCGTTATTCTATTGATTTTTAAATCCATCAAATAGATCTAACATAGCAATATACCCATTGGTACAAAGTTCCGTGGTGGGTTTAATGACCTTGCCCCTCAAAAGTAGCGTCCATAGCTCATGATAAAATGAGCTAAAGGAGCAAGAAATGAAAGCCAAGCAATCGAAAGCGCAGTA
>JAYTRW010000219.1:0-1493 GCA_043745985.1 Methylotenera sp. | reverse complement strand
TGAGTTAATCAACATCAAGCATACTTTGCGCAATAGTTTGTGGCGAACTGCCACCAGTTGTATTGGTGTGGCTATGATTACTTGCACTAATTGCACCTAGCTCACGATGTAAGCTTGCAGATTTAAACTGTACTGGTGTCGTTGCTACCGTAGTTTTGGTCACAATGATGGGTGAAGTAAAAAAGAATTGCGCTAATCCTGCGCCATACAAAACAGCACACCGCTCAGGTAAGGCCAGCATTGGTTTTAACTTGACGCGTTTCATCATCCACAAGAATACTACCTGACATACGTGCTAACCAGTCTGCTGTATCTGGGTCTTTGACCGCATACGCTAGTTTAATCGCGCAGTTTTCATTGACTGAAGCCACAACGGATTCTGCGTTTAAGTCAGCAGGGCAGTCACGCAAGTCACCTAAACTTTGATGAGCAATAATGACGTGCGCACGTTTGTCACGAATTGCACCTAAAGCTTCTAATGCAGGACGTGAAATCAGATATTTGAATTCATCCATAAACAGACAAACATGTCGCGCAGTTTCACGGTCACGTGATTCGATATGCTGCATTATGGATAATACAAAGATGCGTTGTATTTTTAAGATACGCGGGTTACGCATGGTTCCACGTACATAAATCACTGCGCCTTATTTCAGCAGCTGAGCTAGATCAACACCTCTTTCAGTATTCACGGCTGCAATCGTGCCTATTTCCTCTAAGTCTGAAATAAACTTTTTACCTGCTTCGGCAATATCAGGTTGCTGTTCTATGAGCGTCTTGAGTGTATGAATCAATGTCGAATGCTGACCATGCGCAAGATGTGCAAATATGCGTGCTGCGCGACGGTCATCAAGTCTGTAGAAGTCTGCATCCGTGCCTTTCTCACCGAGTGAGAAACCAGCTGACAATAGCTCTTCGATTTCAGCTGCATTTTTGTGTTGAAGTGGATTCCATTGTGGCATTTCTGCCTGCAAGTCAATATAAGCATAAGGCACATCTGCCGCTTGAGCGGCTTGGCGCATCACGTGCGGTAGAAACTCATCGTTCTTAGGATCTATAATCACCACAGCTTCGCCGGATGAAACGGCTTGAAACAGCAAGACACCTGCTGCGACGCCCTTTCCACTACCCGTGGTGCCAATAATATCAATGTGTGATTTACGCCATTTATCCCACATGATGTAAACAGGCGTCTTGGTTTCATCTAGGCCGAAGAATAAGCCTTTTTTACTATTAAAATACTTGGTTGGATCATATGGTTTTTGTGAGTTGGGTAGATGCACGCCTATCTCACGAATGTCAGTCTTGCGATTGCGTTCTACACTGCTACTTTTAGTAAGTTTGTGCTTGATGGTTTCAATCGTAGGTGCAAAGTAACGCATGATTAAAATCACGCATGCAATACCACCTATACTCCCTATGCAAAATGCCCATAAATGATAGCTTGGTAAATGAAACTCTACATTTGACTGACATATAAATTTAGGTAATTA
>JAYTRW010000218.1:0-4963 GCA_043745985.1 Methylotenera sp. | reverse complement strand
GTTGTTGTATATTCTGGGTCAAATACAGTATTTGGTAAGTAATAAGTACGCCCGCCGCCCATTGCTACTTCTAAACCATCGCCAATACCACCTGCACCAAAGTTATCAATCATTTGTGCGGCAATGTCTTTAGCACCACCAGTAACCGCGGCAGCTGGAAGGTTAGCGTTCGCTTCCCAATCGCGGTTAGACGTATGTGCATAGGTTGCGGCTGGTGTTGCATGCGTTAGGCGTGCAGTTGTCACAACACCAGTTGAACGGCCACTAATTTCTGCTTGTTCAAGAATGGTTGCCACTTTGTTGGCTTGAATCACGGCATTGTTTGGCTCTGAACGCACAACAGATTGATTGATAGACAACTCACCATCATTAGTTTTCACGCCAGATACAATGGCCGTCATGGTTGGTGCTGAATCAGAAGTTTGTTGGTTCGCAGAATAGGTTTTAGATAAGGCAACATAAGGTAGTTTTTCAAAGGCTAATTTGTTACGCTCACCTTCTAAACCTTTTTGCTGACCTTCAAAAATACGGGCTGCAGTAATGGTTGAAATGCCCATGCCATCACCTAAAAAAAAATCACGTTTTTAGCGCGTTTAACATTCGGTACTAATTTTTTAGCTGCAGCAAGTGAAGCAGCGCCATCATTTAACCAAGTATTCGCATCTTCGGCAAAAGCAAATGGTGTGGCAAAAGTCATCATCACGGCAAGCGTAGTTGCCTTTAACGTTAATTGTTTCATTGGTATTGCTCCATTAAATATATTGTAATTGGCTTTAAACTTTGGTGCGGCGACGAGCCACAAAACCCATCAAACCTAGGCCAGATAGCAACATGGCATAAGTGTCAGCACTATTGCTTGAAAATACGTTAGCGCCAGCACTTAACAAATCAACACGTACATGCTGATTTGAGTCAAAACTACCGCCTGTGTTGTAATCAAGCCCAGAAGCATTGATTTGCGTACCGCTTTCTACCAAAACAGAACCTAAAATGCCGTCTTCAACTGTATTCCATGAGTTGATGCTATACACATCAGCGCCATGAGACTCAAAGCCAGCATTCTGTATCAACTCAGCAGATAGTGATGGTAGTGAACTGCACTCAAGCCTACCAGCATCAAAGCTGCAGGAATTTTCTTAATCTTAATCATAAATTCTCCAAACGCACTTATTGAATAAATGCCGTCACATTAAATATCTGCATATAGCAAAGCACGACATAAGTAACCGTGAGCGACATAGAGGTATCAGCAATGCTTATGCTTATGCTGCATGCCATAAATGACAGGTAAATTAATTAGTCACAGATTTTTATAGTACTTTTGGCTGATGGTGAGGTTTAGATTTGTCATATTAGTTTTATTGAGAAGTAATCAAGCGGCAGTCAAACAAAGCAGATAAGCCAGTTACTTTGGTGTGGCAACGCCAGCATCTTTGCATTTATTAACGCTTTATTACATAGCTTTACCTAGCTAGCTAGATGAAGTTGCGGCAATTTGGTTTACCATTTTATTTAATAATTTAGCTTCATAAACTCTTCACTAAGCGTGATTTTTATTAAAGGAAAAATAATGAAAACTCCATCTTTGGTCATCTTAGCCATATTTGCTACCAATGCTATTAGTACAGCTGTGGCAGGGCAGAGCGCAGACGATCAATATTACGATCAAGCAAAAGTATTATCAGTCACACGCTCAGTTTGAGCGTGTTAACACACCAACGCAGCAGTGCCACACTGAATACGTGCGCGAAACTTATTCAAACAATGAACATTCAGTCGGAGGTTCTATTATTGGTGGCGTGGCTGGAGCATTACTTGGAAGTACAATTGGTCGCGGTAATGGTCGCGTTGCTGCCGCTGCAGTGGGTGCAGGCGTAGGCGCAGTTGCAGGTGATCGTATAGGCAATCAAAGTAACAATAGTCAAACTACAGAACGCCCAGTTGATCGTTGTACTTTAGTGGATAACTGGCAAACAGTTGCACGTGGATATTTAGTGAATTATAGCTACAACGGTAGAAGCTTTAATACTGTTACCGATGAGCGCCCAAAAGATACCATCCGCATTAGTGTTGCAGTCGCACCAGTGAATGGCGAAGCAAGTTACAATCAATCGTATGACTCTAGAGGTTACGGCTCTAATGGCGCACCAGTTGGGTACCCACCTCCGCAGCATCCATAAAATAACTTGTAGATTGAGCATAACAAGAAATTTAAAGCCAAAGAGAGGGAAGCTTTACTCTTGTTTGTTTAAAAATCCGTGGATTTCCCAACTCCGTCATTCTCGCGTAGGCGGGGATCCATTTTGATTTTTAACTACTATCAAATCTGAATACAAATCGCCAATCATTATTTGTGTTTTCAATCAACTCAATTTTCCATGCGCGGCGCCACTTTTTTAGCTGCTTTTCGCGTGTAATTGCAGCCACCATGTCTTAACATTGCTCAAAATACACTAAATGATGCACTTGATATTGCTTGGTAAAACCTTCGACTAAACCCTGTTTATGCTGCCAAATGCGCTGAATTAAGTCGCTGGTAACACCAATATATAAAGTGCCACGTGGCTCGCTTGCTAACATGTAAACGCAAGGTTGTTTCATCAGTATAGAAGTTCAAAATGGATTCCCGTTTTCACGGGAATGACGAATGGAAGGGGGGCAGTAATAAAAAAAGGATTGTATGGGTATGTCATGTTTTTAATAAAGCTATTTTTTGGATAAGCCAAAACGCCAACTGGCCAGCGCATATAAACCATATCCCCGTCATTCTCACCATCTCTCGTCATTCCCGTGAAAACGGGAATCCATTTTTGGTGTGCAAAATGGTTTTATTTGCACACGGAAACTCGTGTTAAATCATCTGTGAGGTGTTATTGAGCTGATTGCCTTTGCTTAAGAATGGTTTGAGCCAGTTTGATGTCATCACCAAATGTTGGATTGTTTATAGTTTTAGTTAGGGCATCATCCGTGGCGTGTTGATAGATCAGGTTGTTCCATCTTTTTATGAAAGCTTCACCACTTTGCATATTTTCTTTAATATTTCTAACTCGCTGAATAGATAGTGAGTGCCTATCCCCATTAACCAACATATTCTGTGCTTCAGCTACAGAGTCTCTGTTTTGCCAAAACTCTAGTGAGCGATCTAGCATCGCGTAACCTGATGGCCCACTAGACATAAGCATGTAAGTGGAAAATTCGTCAGCGATATCTTCGTTATTGTTTCCTGGAATACCCTATAAGCCTAGTAACGAATGGCCTGCCTCATGTAAAAAAATTGCTGTGAATGCACCTTGGTTATTTGTTCTTAAGAGTTGGCTGATCGTCTCCGTACAGTAGTGAATATCACCACTGCCAAATGACTCTGAAAATGCATTTGCTTGACCGCAAGGCTCTACACGAATATTAAAATCAGGAAAAATTAAATTTCTTTTTAAACCAGAGTAAAGTTTTGTGAAGGTGTTCTCAATTTTTTGCTGTTCTGCTGCACTTAAAGGGAATCTAGCTTTTATTTCTATATTTATCTTTTTGGTGATGACCGCAGCATATCGGTTATCCAAAACCAAATATTTTATCCCCGTCGTTTGGGTCGAGCCCTGAATTACAAAAGGAGCGATTGCTTTTTGGTATCCAATCCCTCTGAATGCGTAGCCATTTTGGTATAGATTTAAGTTCTGCTGATCTAAAATATAAGCTGTAATGTCTTTAAACATTGCATTAGATGCCTTTATTTTTATTGAGTAACTATCTTCCTCACTACCTGTGCTGGGTAGTTGGATAATCTGAAGTGAGCCTGGGTTAACACGGTAATCATTATAGGTTGCATCAGTTGCCATTACGGGTGAGAGAATTACCTCGGCTCCCGAAACTAAAGGTAAAAACAGAATGATTAATAAAAGTGTGAGTTTTTTTAAAGTTAGCAATTTATTTCATTTTTTTATTTATTATTTAGTACTACTTTTAACCAACATAGTAAACCGAAAATAGTTGACTGAATGTGCTAATGCGCACCTTCCCAATTACTCCCCACCCCAATTTCTGCTAACAAAGGTACATCTAACTTAGCTACACTTTGCATTAACTCAGGCAGTTTTTGTTTTACTAGTTCCAGCTCATTATCTGGTACTTCTAGTACCAACTCATCGTGTACTTGCATGATGAGTTTTGTTGCGAGTTTTTCGTATTGTAGCCATCTGGCTACGGCAATCATTGCTAGCTTAATCAAGTCAGCCGCGGTGCCCTGCATGGGAGCGTTGATAGCTGCTCGTTCTGCGCCGTTGCGGCGCTGTACATTTGCACTGTTGATTTCTGGTACCCATAATCTGCGGCCAAAGTAGGTTTCTACATAGCCTTTTTGTTTGGCGATTTCTCTGGTGTTTTGCATGTATTCACGCACACCTGGGTAGCGGGCGAAGTAGCGTTCAATATAGCTGGCAGCGGCGCCGCGTTCTATGTTGAGATTTTGCGCTAAACCGAATGCACTCATACCGTAAATCAAACCGAAGTTGATGACTTTGGCGTAACGTCGCTGTTCGCTATCTACGCTTTCACGCTCTACACCAAAAATTTCAGCCGCGGTGGCGCGGTGAATATCTTCATTATTGGCAAAGGCGGCTAGCATGCCTTCATCTTTTGATAAGTGTGCCATGATGCGTAGCTCGATTTGTGAGTAATCGGCAGAAACTATATGCGAGCCTTTTGGCGCGATAAAGGCTTCACGAATACGGCGACCTTCTGCTGAGCGCACAGGGATGTTTTGCAAGTTAGGGTCTGAACTTGCCAATCTGCCAGTAATCGCCACCGCTTGGTTATAGCTAGTATGCACGCGGCCTGTTTGCGCATTAATCATTTTTGGCAGTTTATCTGTGTAGGTAGATTTGAGTTTTGCCAAACCGCGATATTCTAATAACACTTTGGGTAGTGGATGGTCCAAGGCTAGCTCTTGCAGTACATCTTCATCAGTACT
>JAYTRW010000217.1:0-1497 GCA_043745985.1 Methylotenera sp. | reverse complement strand
TTGTTCGCTGTAACGTTTAGTCATCATTGTCCTCATAAAATGTAAAGTTAATTTAATCTTATGAGGGGTTGTTTGTCCATTTTATTGGCTAGGTTCACATCTAATTAAATTTATTCTTAATTAGATAATCTACACTCAACCTACCTGCGCCGCCAAATAGTAAAGGTAAAAACATGACTAGGTATATGAGTGGTAATTTGTAGTTACCAAAACCATCACCGTCTTCGTCCACAATTCTATAACCTTTAATTAGTTCACTTAAACTATTGAAATGCTCAGGCCAATGCACAGCTGAGATTGCGACTATGGTAAGTATCATCAACGAGATTGAGAAAAATCTAGTAGCAAAGCCAAATGCTAATGCGAATGCGCCTGTGATCTCGAAAAATGTTGATATTCCCCAGCTTATATCTGGTGGCAATAGGTTAAATGGGAATGGAAAAGTTAAGTCTGCAAACCAATTAGTACCGTGTAACTTTTCAAAGCCTGACTCACCAAACTCCCAAGCCAATAGCAGTCTTAAAAATAACTGGGGTATGTTTTCTGCTAGGTTATTTAGCCGATTGATAGTAGCTTTATATAGATTTAAGCCGCTGGAGATTAAGTTTGTTGTAGTCATTTTAAGTCCCTTTTAAATGTTTAATTGTTTTTACAAACATTAGTCGTGGAAAACTAAAATGACTTACAAAAAGATAATACTAAAGACTATTTACTTGAACCTTGCTGTTTAATTTGGCGGCTTTTATATATTTATAATAGATTCTAATACCAAACAATATCATTAATATACAAGCATATAGAAGTGGTTCTCGAATATCTTTCTTAACTAGCCACCAGAAATGCACTATCACTAAAATTGCTATTAAATAGACCAATTGATGCAGTTGTTTCCAACGTTCACGTAAGCGTTTCATCATGTTGTTAGTGGATGTTAAGGCTAATGGCACACTTAAAATGAACGCTGCAAAGCCAACGAGAATGCGAGGATGCTTGGCAATGTCTTTCGTTATGTCTAACCAGTCGAATGCAAAGTCCAGCCATACATAAGTAACAATATGTAAGCACACATAAAAAAACATAAACAAACCTAACATGCGCCGCATTTGTATTTGCCATGCGCGTCCTGTGAGCAGGCGAACTGGTGTTAATGTGAGCGTAGCCAACAAAATAAATAGTGCCCAAAAACCAGTTGAGCGCTCGATAAACTCGATTGGGTTGGCACTTAAGTTATCTGCAATACCTAGCCAAACTAAACGTACTAATGGAATAAGAGATACGAGAAATATAAAAGTCTTAATCCATGTCATTTGTTTTTTAGTAGGGTTGTTTTTTAGAAAAGCTAACATGGTGGATACCTTAAAAGTTTTTACGTAAATCCATACCCGCGTACATCTGCCCTACTTGCTCTGTATATCCATTAAACATCTGTGTTTTAATGCGCCCAGCAAATAAGCCGCCACCAATACGTTTTTCAGAAGATTGTGTCCAACGCGGATG
>JAYTRW010000216.1:0-1497 GCA_043745985.1 Methylotenera sp. | reverse complement strand
GAGGCTGTTCCTAAAAACATTTCGGGGAGAACGAGCTATCTCTCAGTTTGATTGGCCTTTCACCCCTATCCACAGGTCATCCCAAGACTTTTCAACGTCAACGGGTTCGGTCCTCCATTCTGTGTTACCAGAACTTCAACCTGCCCATGGATAGATCACAAAGTTTCGCGTCTGCCCCAACTGACTAATCGCCCTATTTGGACTCGCTTTCGCTTCGGCTCCGTTAAATAAGAACTTAACCTCGCCAGTCAGGAGCAACTCGTAGGCTCATTATGCAAAAGGCACGCCGTCACTCATTGCTGAGCTCCGACCGCTTGTAGGCGCACGGTTTCAGGTACTATTTCACTCCCCTGTTCGGGGTGCTTTTCACCTTTCCCTTACGGTACTGGTTCACTATCGGTGTCTGAGGAGTATTTAGCCTTACCAGATGGTGCTGGCAGATTCAGGCAGGATTCCTCCGGTCCCGCCTTACTCAGGGTTTCGCTCGTCCATCTCAATTTGCACCTACAGGGCTTTCACCTGCTATGGCTTACCTTTCCAGGTAATTCAGTTTGATGAGATATTCTAAATGCGGCCCTACAACCCCGGTACAGCACGCTATACCGGTTTAGGCTATTCCCATTTCGCTCGCCACTACTTAGGGAATCACTATTGTTTTCTTTTCCTCCGGGTACTTAGATGTTTCAGTTCTCCGGGTTGGCTCTCTTTCGAGTAACACGTCTTCAACGTGCTGGGTTTTCCCATTCGGACATCTACGGATATAACGCTCGTGTGCAGCTCCCCGTAGCTTTTCGCAGCTTACCACGTCCTTCATCGCCTCTCAGACCCAAGGCATCCACCATACGCCCTTAATTGCTTTAAAAAAATTATGCTATTGAATGTAAACAATCAACAACTATTGCTCTTGTAATTTTGATTAACTTTCCCAATATGTCAAAGAACTTAAACCAGTCACACTACTAACTAAAATGTTAATGTGCAAATAGTAAAGAAGATGTGCAGGTTATGAACCAATAGGCCTTTATGCCTACATCTTTTAGTTTGAAAGAACTGTTTATTGGTGGAGGATATCGGAGTCGAACCGATGACCCTCTGCGTGCAAGGCAGATGCTCTAGCCAACTGAGCTAACCCCCCAAAGAGAATTAGCTAATCAGCTAATTTGCTAATTTGCTAATTGCTTGTAGACCCGTCCGGATTTGAACCGGAGACCCCTACATTATCAGTGTAGTGCTCTAACCAGGCTGAGCTACGGATCTGATTGTATCCCTATTCAGGACTGATATAGAAAATCTGCGTTATTGAAAGAACTGATTTTTGTTTGGAAAAATTAAAAGAATGGAAACAACAGCACAGTAATGTTATTAAATGTCAGAACCATATAAATACGGTAATGAATTTTTGCTCTAAAAAGGAGGTATTCCAGCCGCACCTTCCGATACG
Source organism: Methylotenera sp. (assembly GCA_043745985.1). GTDB lineage: Bacteria > Pseudomonadota > Gammaproteobacteria > Burkholderiales > Methylophilaceae > Methylotenera. Next base: position 56 of record JAYTRW010000216.1, on the reverse strand, counting down.
GCTACCTTGTTACGACTTAGCCCCAGTTACTAGTTTTACCCTAGGCGGCTCCTTGC
>JAYTRW010000215.1:0-14792 GCA_043745985.1 Methylotenera sp. | reverse complement strand
ATCGTCGTATGCTGCGTGTACGTGTTAAGCAGTTGCGTGAAAAACTCATTAAGCTCAAGGCGCAGCGTGGTATGCAGCGCAGGGCGCGTAAGCGTTCTAATGTGATGACCGTGTCGCTGGTGGGCTATACCAACGCGGGTAAATCTACCGTGTTTAATCGCTTAACCAAAGCGGATATTTACGTAGCTGACCAATTATTTGCCACGCTTGATACCACCACACACAAAATTTATATTGCAGAGGCTGGCTCTGTCGTACTTTCAGACACGGTTGGGTTTATTAAGCATTTGCCCCACGCCTTGGTTGAGGCGTTTGGTGCGACCTTAGAAGAGGCTGCTCAAGCAGACTTGCTTCTGCATATCGTCGATACCGCAAGTACCAATCGCGATGAGCAGGTTGCACAAGTCAACAAAGTGCTACTGGAAATCGGTGCAGCCAATGTGCCGCAGATTTTAGTACACAACCAGATAGATAGAGTCGGTTTGCCGCCCTCTATCAGCCGAGATGAATATGGTAGAATCACGACCATACACATATCGGCTATAACGGGTGCAGGAATGGATTTGTTAAGACTGGCCATGGCGGAACACAGCCAATATTTGCAGAAACTAAGCACTGAGGAGAGTGCTTATGCCTAGCCTTGAGTTTACTAGCCTTGTGTTGAATGCAACTTGAAATGCCTTGAATGGTCGGAATTGTAGCTTTAAATATATTTGTACGATTAAGTTTCTTTGGAGTTTTAAATGATTAAATTTCCCGGATGGTGGCAACGTAATAATGAAGGTCCACCAGATTTGGATCAAGTGATGCGTGATTTAAGCCGCAAGATTAATAATATGTTCGGCAAAGGCGGTGGTAACCAACCTACTAGCGCCAGTGGCGGAAATATTAGCCTTCCTATCCTACCAATACTAGCCGTCATATTATTAATATGGTTAGCAACGGGGTTTTATATGGTGGACTCTGGCTCTAAAGGCGTTGTACAGCGTTTCGGTAAAATGTCGGATGACATCACTGAACCTGGTCCACGCTGGCATTTGCCGTACCCAATTGAAAAAGTGACCGTAGTGAATATGGAGCAGGTACGTCGCTTGGAGGTGGGTTACAGAACGATGGGTGAAGGCGGTGGCGGAAAAACAAAACAGCCGCGCGAAGCTTTAATGCTGACCGAAGATGAGAACATTATTGATTTGCAATTCGCCGTGCAATATAACCTTAATAATGCAAAGTATTATTTGTTTAACAATCGTGCAACGGATGATGCCGTGATGTCAGCTGCGGAGTCAGCGATTCGTGAAGTAGTTGGTAAAAACAAATTGGACGATTTATTGCAAAAAGGCTTGGCTGATACTTCAAAACGCATGCAGGCGATATTAGATAGCTACAAAACTGGCGTTCATATTATTAGCGTTTCTTTACAAAGTGCGCAGCCGCCAGAGCAGGTGCAAGAAGCGTTTGAAGACGTGAACCGTGCTAATCAAGATAATCAGCGTCAAGTGAATGAAGGTCAAGCGTACGCAAATGACGTGATACCTAAATCACGAGGTAAAGCTTCAAGGCTACTAGCTGAAGCCGCAGGTTATAAACTTAAAACTGAAAGTGAAGCACGTGGTAATGCTAGCCGTTTTGAGCAAATCTTAGCGCAATATAACAATGCGCCAGAGGTGACACGCCAACGCTTGTATTTAGATGCGCAAGAGCAGATTTTATCAAGCGTGAGCAAAGTGGTGGTTGATCAAAAAGCAGGCAGCATGTTGTACTTACCCTTGGATAAATTAATGGGTTCTAATGCTGCTGCAGCACCCCAGCAGTCTCAATCATTACAGTCACTAAATACGCCGGCTGCGTCAGCGGTAGACCCGACGGTAGATCGCTCGCGTGATGCTTTCCGTAGTCGTGATAGAGAAAGTCGATAGGCGAAAAATGATGAAAAATATAACAAGTATTTTAGCTTTAGCATTAGTAGGCGTCGTGTTTTTGTTTACCTCGGCTTACATGGTAGATCAAACTGAGTTTGTGGTAGTTAAGCGCTTGGGTGAAATTGTTGCGGTTAAAAAATCACCAGGCCTTTACTTTAAAATGCCATTTATTGATGATTTAAAGACGTTTGATAACCGCATTGTGACTTTAGATTGGGAAGAGCCAGCTAAATTTAATACCAGCGAGAATAAGTACATGTTGGTCGATTCGTTTGTAAAGTGGCGCATTATCGACCCTGCAAAATACTACGTTTCTATTAAAGAAGGTGGCGAGTCTGCAGCTGAAAATCGTCTTTCAAACGTGGTCAATGCAGGTTTACGTGCTGAGTTTGGTAAACGTACCGTGCATGACGTGATTGCTGGTGAGCGTAATGCTGTGATGGATAGTTTACGTAAAAGTGCAGACTTAGAAGCGCGTCAAATGGGTATCGAAGTAGTTGATGTACGCTTGAAACGTGTGGATTATTCTGAAGATATTAGTAAGTCAGTATTTGATCGCATGATTGCAGAACGTAAACGTATTGCCAATCAGTTGCGCTCAGAGGGTTCTGCCGCTTCTGAGAAAATCCGTGCCGATGCTGACAAACAAAGTGAAGTGATTATTGCGGAAGCGTATCGCGATGCCCAAAAAACTAAAGGTGAAGGTGATGCTTTAGCTGCTTCAATTTATAATCAAGCTTATAGTAAAAATCCAGAGTTCTATGCGTTTTACCGCAGCACAGAGGCGTATAAAAATAGCTTTAAATCTAAGAGCGATGTGATGGTATTGGATCCAGGCTCGGACTTCTTCAAATACATGCGTAGCCCTGCAAAGAAATAACGATTTCTTAATGGGAAACACCTTATTAATGGCATTGGGCTTGATGTTGATATTAGAAGGCCTATTGCCATTATTGCTGCCACAAGCTTGGCGCGATACTTTTAAACGTATGATAGAACTGAAAGATGGTCAGTTGCGTTTTGTTGGCTTAATGTCAGTGATTGGTGGATTAGTATTGTTTTTATTAAGTAAATAATGGCTGGCTTAGTAATTTAAGTAACGACCGTAATAAAAAGTGATGATGAAAAATGCGTAATTGGTTACTCCCAGAATATATTGAAGATGTGTTACCTGCCGAAGCTGCTCGAATTGAGACGTTGCGTCGTACTTTGTTAGATTTATTCAAGGTGCATGGCTATCAATATGTGATTCCACCTATGTTGGAATACATGGAGTCATTGATTACAGGCGTAGGCCACGATTTAGATTTAGCTACTTTTAAAGTGGTTGATCAACTGACTGGCCGCCTGATGGGCGTGCGCGCAGATATGACGCCACAGGCGGCGCGTATCGATGCACACTTGTTGAATCATCAAGGTATTACCCGTTTGTGTTACGCAGGCAGTGTTTTAAGGACTAAGCCAGATGGCCTAGCGCAGACACGCGAACCGCTACAGTTGGGTGCCGAGCTATATGGTCATGCAGGCGTAGCGAGTGATATTGAAATTCAACGTTTACTTATCAAAGCCATGCAAGCCATTGGTATTGATCAATTGCACATGGATTTTAGCCATGTGAATATATTCGGTAGTTTGATTGAAGCTAGCCAAGTGGCGCCACAGTTAGAGCAAGCGTTATATGCTGCTTTGCAAAGTAAAGATCAATCTAGCGTTGCCGCACTTTCACAGCATTTAGATAAAACCACTCGCGATGCCTTGTTGCATTTAACTGAGTTAAATGGTGATAAATCTATTCTGACTACAGCAGAAAAAGTATTACCTAACACGCCTGCTATTAAAGAAGCTTTGACAAGTTTAAGCCAAGTGAGCAGTGCGCTGGAAAGTTTAAATGTTACCGTTAGCTTTGATTTAAGCGAGTTACGTGGTTATCACTATCATAGTGGAATCGTATTTGCTGCATATGCACAAGGCTATAAAGGCCCATTGGCACTAGGTGGGCGTTATGATGAGGTTGGTCAAGCTTTTGGTCGCGCGCGCCCAGCGACTGGGTTTAGCTTAGATTTACGTGGTGTAGTAACCGCTTTGCAACCGGCTAAACCAATCATGTCGATATTTGCACCAGCTAATGATGATGCTACTTTATCTGTTAAAATTGATAGCTTGAGAGCTGATGGACAAATAGTGATTCAAGAGTTATCAGGATTTGAGTCAAATCTTGATGAATTGAATTGCGATAGAAAACTTGTGCATTACAGCTCTGGCTGGCATGTGATGGTGATCGATAAAGTCTAGATTAAGCAGGTAGACCACCTTTAACTCAAATATTAAATTAAATATTCAAACTAAAATTATAAAGTACACGTTATGGCAAACAATGTAGCAAAAAAACTCGAAGCTAAAAACCTCAAAGCAAAGAATGTAGTCGTTATCGGTACCCAATGGGGTGATGAAGGCAAAGGAAAAATCGTTGATTGGTTGACTGACCATGCGCAAGGCGTAGTGCGTTTTCAAGGCGGTCACAATGCGGGACACACATTGGTAGTAGGTCAGGGTGATGCTCAGCGCGTTTACAAGCTTAATCTTGTGCCTTCAGGTATCGTACGTTCTGGTATTAATTGCTACATCGGTAATGGTGTCGTGTTAGATGCAGGGCATTTGTTAGGTGAAATTGCCTCACTTGAAAAAGATGGTTTGGAAGTTAAAAGCCGCTTAAAAGTTAGCTCAGGCTGCCCATTGATTTTGAGTCATCATGTAGCAGTTGACGTTGCGCGTGAAGCTAAACGTAGCGCAGATAAAAAAATTGGTACGACAGGCAAAGGCATAGGCCCAACTTACGAAGATAAAGTAGCACGTCGCGCTTTACGTGTTTATGACTTGTTTTACCCAGAGCGTTTTTCAGAAAAACTAAAAGAAGTGATGGATTATCACAATTTTGTTCTCACTAATTACTTAGGAGCAAAAGCGGTTGATTTTAATCAACAATATGATGCCAGCATGCAGCATGCAATTGCCTTAAAACCGATGATTAGCGATATTTCTGCTGAACTTTATGCGGCTAATGCAAGAGGCGATAATCTCTTGTTTGAAGGTGCACAAGGCACCTTGCTTGATATTGACCACGGAACTTATCCGTATGTGACTTCAAGCAATTGTATCGCTGGTCAAGCTTCAGCAGGTACAGGTGTTGGTGCCAATATGTTGCACTACGTTTTAGGTATCACTAAAGCTTACACCACGCGTGTGGGCGGCGGCCCATTCCCAAGTGAGTTGAATATTGATACGACAGGCGCACCTGGTACACAAATGTCAGTCAAAGGCCAAGAAATTGGCACTGTGACTAAACGTAAACGTCGTTGCGGTTGGTTTGATGCAGCGGCCTTACGTCGTTCAGCTATGATTAACGGTCTAACTGGCTTGTGCATCACTAAATTAGACGTTTTGGATGGCATTAAAGAGCTTAATATTTGTACGGGTTACGAGTTAGACGGTAAAAAAATTGATTTACTACCAATCGGCGCGGATGATGTTGCTGGTTGTAAACCGATTTATGAAACTGTACCGGGCTGGTCAGAGAGTACTTTTGGCGTAAAAACTTGGGATGGTTTGCCGAAAAATGCACAAAACTATTTAAAACGTCTAGAAGCACTATGTGGCGTACCAGTTGCGATTGTTTCTACAGGCCCTGAGCGTGATGAAACGATTGTGATTGAGCACCCGTTCGCTTAATTTTAGCCCACTCAAGTAATGGTAAATTTAGAAATGCAGCGGTTGGCATGGGCTATTACAGGGTCTGGGCATTATTTGCGCGAATCTTTAGCTGTGCTTGCTACGCTAGAAAATGTTGATATTTTTCTAAGTAAAGCTGCCTCTGAAATCATTAAACAATACGGCTTTCAGGCGCAAATAGAGGCCACTGGCCATAGAGTGTATCAAGATAAAACGGCAAGCAGTGTGCCTGTTGAATTGTTTTATGAAGGCAAATATCACACTTTGGTCATTGCTCCCGCTACATCTAATACTATTGCTAAAATGGCCTACGGTTTTTCAGACTCTTTAGTGACTAACCTATTTGCTCAGGCGGGGAAAACACGTGTTGCTAGTATTGTATTTGCTTGCGATACTGCGCCAGAGCTTGAATCAGAAGCGCCGCGTGACAATGTTGTTAAAGTTTATCCGCGTAAAATTGATTTAGAGAACGTGGCAAAATTGGCTGACTTTGAGGCAACGCAAGTGGTGGCAGATATTGCTGCGCTTACACATGCAGTTCATGTGCGCTTAAATGAAATCCGCAGCTAAAGACAAAAAGCCCGCAGAAAATTTACTGTTTCTAACAGGTAAATTGGCTGAAAAAAGCCTGCATAAAATATTAGCTGAAGTTCAAAACAATCCTAAAACGCCTCCATTCAAATATCGCATTCAGCAAATTGGCGTTTCTGTTGCCGCTCTGATGACTCCTGAATTAATAGCTCGCAGACTTAAAGAAACAGGGGATGCTGATAAGGTGATTTTACCTGGCTTATGCTTAGGTGATATTAGCCAGTTAGAGGCGCAGTATGGCGTACCTGTTGAACGCGGCCCTAATGATTTAAAAGATTTGCCGCAGTATTTTGGTCATGCGGGTATTACGCCTGATTTAAGCCAATATGACGTGCAAATTTTTGCGGAAATAGTCGATGCGCCGTTCTTAAGTGTAGAGGACATCGTTAAGAAGGCCAAGCAGTATCAGTCGCAAGGGGCCAATGTAATTGATTTAGGTTGTTTGCCAGCGATACCATTCCTGCACTTAGCCGATACAGTAAAAGCGCTTAAAGCACTAAATTTTAAAGTTAGTGTTGACTCGCTGAATACGGATGATTTACTTACCGCAGGGCATGCGGGCGCAGATTTTTTACTAAGCCTCACAGAAAATACATTGTGGGTTGCTGAGGAAGTGGCTTCTACGCCCATTCTAATTCCAGCTAAACCGCATAGTTTGCCTTCATTATATCGGGCGATTGAGGCTTGTTTGAAAGCGGGTAAGCCATTTATCGCCGATGCGATTTTAGACCCTATTCATTTTGGCTTAACCAATTCAATCGTACGTTATCAGAAGTTACGTAAAAAATATCCTGATATTCAAATGATGATGGGAATTGGTAACCTGACAGAACTCACAGATGCGGATACGACAGGCATTAACGCGCTGTTATTTGGCATGATTAGTGAGTTGAATATTAATGCTGTGTTAGCTACATCTGTAAGCGCGCATGCAGTCAATGCCGTTGCCGAAGCTGATATTGCTAGGCGTATGATGCATGCAGCAAAAAATGATGATAGGTTGCCGCGTGGCTATAGTAATGGCTTGCTTGGTTTGCATGATAGGCGCCCATTTACCTACAGTGCTGATGAGGTAAAGGAAATAGCGAGCATGATTAAAGACCCGAGTTTTCGCATACAAGTCACTCAAAACGGCATGCATATTTATAATCGGGACGGTATACATGAAAGCACTGATCCCTTCGCGTTGTATCAGCATCTAAAGGTGGATAATGATGCATCGCACGCGTTTTATTTAGGCGTAGAGTTGGCACGAGCCCAAATAGCATGGCAACTTAAAAAACGCTATGTGCAGGATCAAGAGCTTGAATGGGGCGTGAATACCAAGCCACAAGAGCAAGCGAATAAAACAGCGCATCGCGAAGCCTCAATTAAAGAACGAAAAGAAGCTAGTAAGAAGACTAATCAAGATGATATTTGAAACGATTATTAGCACAGTCAATAGCCAAGGCGAGGCGCATGTCACGCCATTTGGTATGCAGATGCAGAATGGCTTAGTCGTCATTTCACCTTATAAGCCTTCAGCCACGTTAGATAATATTCTTGCTACGCAACATGCAGTGATGAATTTAACCGATGATGTACGCGTATTTGCTGGTGCTTTAACTTGGCGACAAGCTTGGTCGCTTATACCAGCCGAGAAAGTTGCGGGTTACAGACTGACAGAGACCTTGGCACATAAAGAATTAAAATTAGTCAAAATTAATGAAGATGTGCTACGACCTCAGCTGTTTTTAGAAGTGATACACGAAGTACAGCATCGGTCATTTATGGGCTTCAATCGAGCCCAAGCGGCGGTGCTTGAGCTTGCTGTGCTTGTAAGTCGCTTGAATATGTTAGCTAAAGATAAGGTGTTAGCTGAAATGCAATACTTGCAAATTGCAGTAGATAAAACTGCAGGTGAACGTGAATTGCTAGCATGGACTTGGCTAACCGAAAAAGTAGAAAATTTTTATGCACAACAAGGGGGTGCGAATTTCGCATGAATGCACCTATAAATTCAACCGTAAATACCCCTGGCTCAACCAACGCTAATACAGCGCAATTGCAAGCAACGCAGTTATTAATAAGCGTAACTACCATTGAAGAGGCGCAAATGGCCTTGGAAAATGGCGCCGATATTATTGATTTAAAAGAGCCAAGTTTGGGCGCTTTAGGCGCCTTACCTATAGAAACAATTCAAGCGATTGTTGCTTATGTAAAAAATACAAAAAATACAGACACTAAACTTACCAGCGCCACGATAGGTGATTTACCTATGGAGCCAGAGTTGCTGATAGCACATCTTACTCAGTTAGCTACAACAGGAGTGGACATCATCAAAATTGGTTTTTTTCAAACGGATGACTACCAAGCATGCTTAGATGCACTTAAACCATTAGCGCAAAAAGGTATAAGGCTCATGGCAGTATTTTTTGCGGAAACCACCTATCCACATGGTTTGATTTCCGCTATTAAACATGCAGGTTTTATGGGCATTATGTTAGACACTGCAAAAAAAGATGGGCTGACTTTGCTTGATTATTACTCGCAAGAGCAAAGAATGGTATTTGCAAAGACAGTGCTTGGGCATAGCCTGCAATTAGGTTTGGCTGGCTCTTTAAAGTTACAACACATGTCATTGATTAAAGAGTTAAGTCCTAGTTATATTGGTTTTAGAGGTGGTGTTTGTAATGATAATCAACGTAACCTAGCACTTGATGCTGCTAAAATAAAAGCTGTTCGTAAAATAGTGTAAATTTGTTGTATAAAAACAACTAAAGTATTTGAATAACGCTGATTTATAAGCATTTATGATTGCGCTAAACGTGAGTGGTGCGTAATATTGAGCTTAATGAAACCTTAGATTATGATAAACCAAGGTAATATTTTAATTAGGAGTAAAGACGAATGAAAAAAAATCTTATTAATCTTGCAGTTGCTGCAACTCTAAGCCTAGCAGCATTTGCTGTATCAGCAGAAGACATGTACCGCGGTGCTTGGTATGCTGTTCCTGGCGTAAGTTACATGAACACAGATAACGATTTAAATGCAAACAATGGGCCTGGTGTATTCTTGAAGCTCGGCAAAGAGTTAAGTGAAAGCTGGGATGTTCAAGGTGGATTAGGTTATAACCGAGCCACGCAAGATACTGGCGTGGCTGGTGCATCTGGTCGTTATAAACAAACTACTTTGGGCTTAGATGCTCTTTACATGTTTAGCCGTAGCAATTTCCGCCCATTTGTGTTGGCTGGCTTAGGAGTCGCACGCAATAAAGTTGATTATACTGGTACTGGTTTAGCTGGCGATGATAGCAAAACATCATGGTTAGGTAACGTTGGTCTAGGAGCGCAGTACTTAATTAACGACAGTTTTGGTCTGCAAGCAGATTTGCGTGAACAATGGAGTCGTGCTCCTCTTGGCAGAACTGCAGTTGGTGCAGCTAATGAGAATGGTACTATTGCTAATACATTGTTAAATTTAGGTGGTATATTCCGCTTTGGTGCTCCAGCACCTATGCCAGTGATGGCAGCAGCAGAGCCAGCTCCGGCAGCAGTTGTAGAGCCAACTCCAGCACCAGCTGCGGTAGTTGAGCCAACTCCAGCACCAGCTCCTGTGGCATGTAAACCAAATCTTGAAACTGTAACGGTAAGTGCTGAAAAATTATTTGGCTTTGATAAAGCTAAATTACAGGATGGTGCTAAACCAATTTTAGATGAAACAGTTGCTAAAATTAAAGCAAACCCAGAGTTAAAAATGGTAATTGTGACTGGTCATACAGATCGCATTGGTTCTAAAGCATACAACCAAAAACTTTCAGAAAAACGTGCTGCAATAGTTAAAGAGTACCTAGTTTCACAAGGTATTGATCCAGCAATTATTTCTTCTGTTGGTAAAGGTGAATCTGAACCAGTTGAAGCTTGTAAAGGTGTAACAGGCAAGAAATTAATCTCTTGCTTAGCTCCTAATCGTCGTGTTGTAATTACTGGCGAAGCTACAAAAGAATCAGGCTGTAACTAAGCTGCGATAGATAAGTCTTAATCGACTAATTAAAAACCCCCGCAATTGCGGGGTTTTTTATTGGTCATTTTTTATAGATAAGTCCTAAACTTAAGTTCTAAATTTATACCTTTAATCGTTATAATAAGCGGATGAGAAAACAAGTTGACTTAGTCATAGAAGCGCGTTGGTTATGCCCAATTGTGCCCAAGAATACGCTTTTAGAATATCAATCTGTTGTGATTCAATCTGGAAAGATTATTGATATTTGCGCAATATCTTCAGCTTTTGAGCTTTATCAGGCAAATGAAGTTGTTCAGTTAACGGAGCATGTACTCATTCCAGGGTTAATCAATTTACATACACATGCTGCAATGAGCTTAATGCGCGGTGTTGCTGATGATTTACCACTGATGACTTGGTTGAATGAGCATATTTGGCCTGCCGAACAGGCGATATTGTCTGAGCAGTACGTGCAAGATGCCACTTTATTGGCATGTGCTGAGATGTTAAGTGGCGGTATTACTTGTTTTAACGATATGTACTTTTACCCGCGAACAACGTCTGTTGCGGCAACCCAAGCAGGTATAAGAGCAAATTTAGGCTTAGTGGTTTTAGAGTTCCCAACAGCGTATGCGACTGATGCTGCCGATTACTTACAAAAAGGCTTCGATGCACATGATAGCTGGCGCAGCAATCCCTTAATTTCTACTTGCATCGCCCCGCATGCGCCTTACACAGTCTCGAATCAAACTTTCGAAACGGTACTGACTTATGCCGAGCAGTTAGGGCTTGGCATACATACGCATCTGCATGAAACGCGTGATGAAATAGCGCAATCTCAAGCGCAGTTTGGCTTAAGGCCATTGCAGCGATTGGCGCAATTAGGTTTGTTAGGCCCTAACTTTCTAGCGGCACATGGTGTGCATTTGCAAGATAGTGAGATAGACATGTTGGCTGAATTTGGTTGTCATGTCGCGCATTGCCCGAGCTCTAATTTAAAGCTTGCTAACGGTATAGCGCCAATATCAAAGTTACTAGCTAAAGGTGTGAACGTTGGGCTAGGGTCGGATGGTGCGGCAAGTAATAATCGATTAGATATATTTGCTGAAATGCGGTTAAGTGCGCTGTTGGCAAAAGGGTTAAGCGAAGATGCAACGGTTATCCCTGCTCATCAAGCGCTAGAGATGGCAACTATTAATGCTGCTAAAGCAATGGGTTTAGAAGATAAAATTGGTTCGATTGAAATAGGTAAGTTGGCAGACTTAACTGCAGTGAAATTGAGTGAGCCCATTATTAATCCATGTTATGACCCTATTTCACATTTGGTGTATACCTGTGGTCGCGAGCAGGTGAGCCACACTTGGGTTGCTGGCGAGTTACGCTATAGCAATGGACTTTATGCCAATATTGAACCATTAGAATTAAAAGAAATCATCAATACATGGCAACCAAAACTACAACAGCATAAACATTAATACATAGATTTGCCGATTAAAAACAGAGGTCAGCACACAGATGAATACAGAGTCGATTCCAGAAATTAATCCAGCACAGCCAGTCAATGCAGATCATTTGGAACTGCAAAAATTTGGTGAACTTGCGCATAAGTGGTGGGATAAAAACAGTGAGTTCAAACCGCTGCATGAGCTTAATCCATTGCGACTTGCTTGGATAGATGGATTAGCTAACCTAAAAGGCAAGCGAGTGCTTGATGTAGGTTGCGGTGGTGGAATTTTATCTGAATCTATGTATTTTAAAGGTGCTGATGTTATCGGTATTGATTTAGGCGAGAAGGCACTCAATGTTGCAAAATTGCATCAATTAGAAAGTGGTGCAAAAGTTGATTATCAATATATTGCCGTAGAAGAGCTAGCAGCGAAGCACCCTGCCAGTTTTGATGTGGTAACCTGCATGGAGATGTTGGAGCATGTACCTGACCCAGCCTCAATCGTTGCGGCTTGTGCACGATTAGTAAAGCCAGGTGGCTCAGTGTTTTTCTCGACCATTAACCGTAACCCTAAAGCCTATTTGTTTGCAGTGATTGGTGCAGAGTACGTATTGAACTTGTTGCCTAAAGGTACGCATGATTATGCTAAATTTATTAAGCCTTCAGAGTTATCTAGTTGGGCTAGGCAAGCAGATTTGAATGTCACCGCCATGCGCGGCATGAGCTACAACCCAATCACACAACATTACAGCTTAGGTGAAGATATTTCAGTCAATTACATGTTGCATACCATTAAATCAGCAGCATGAAGACAGTTCTATTCGATTTAGACGGTACCCTAGTGGATACCGCCCATGACCTAGGCTTGGCCTTAAATATGCAATTGGCACGTTATGGCAAGCCTGCGCTTGATCATGATGTTATTAGGCCCGTAGCTTCACATGGTTCACGAGGCCTATTGGCGTTAGGCTTTGGCATTACCCCAGCAGATGAAGATTTTGAAGTTAAAAAGACCGAATATTTGGATTTATACGAAACAGTTTTTACGAGTAAACCGATCTTGCTACCAGGTATCGCTGAGTTGCTTGATGAACTTGATGCACGGGCTGTTAAATGGGGTATTGTTACCAATAAACCACGTCGATTCTCGGTAGATTTAACTAAAGCCGTCAATACGGGCAGTAACAGCTTGTACGAACGTTCCGCATGTTTGGTGTGCGGAGATGATGCTCCGCAGCCTAAACCAGCACCATATACTTTGTTGATGGCCTGTGAAGAAACAGCAACACAGGCTAGTGATTGTATCTATGTAGGCGATGCCGAGCGAGATGTGCAAGCGGGTAAGGCGGCTGGGATGAAAACCGTGGTGGCTTTGTTCGGCTACATTGCTGAAACTGACAGGCCGCTTGAATGGAATGCCGATATTGTGATTAAAGCACCTAAGGATTTACTTGGCTATTTAGATTAGGTGTTTAGTTGTGGAGTTGCGCTAAACAACATTGCGCCGCTCCATCATTGCCTGTGCAAGTGTGCCGCTATCCACGTATTCAATTTCACCGCCCATCGGCATGCCGCGCGCGATCCGACTAGTTTTGATACCTCGTGTTTTAAGCAACTCGCTAATATAATGTGCAGTGGCTTCGCCTTCCACTGTGTAATTAGTGGCAAGAATTACTTCGTTCACAATACCATCTTGCGCACGCTTAATGAGTTTGTCTAAGTGAATCTCTTTGGGACCTATGCCATCTAGCGGTGATAATCGACCCATCAATACAAAGTACATGCCAGTGTAGGCATGTGTGTTTTCCAGCATTAACAAGTCTGTAGGCATTTCAATCACGCACAATAAGTTTTTATCGCGATTATCGGCAGCGCATAGCGGGCAAATAGGCTGTTCGCTGAAGGTATTACATAACTTGCAATGGTCAACTACCTCTAATGCCATTTCTAATGCTGCCGCTAGAGCGCCAGCGCCGCTTCTATCACGTTGTAAGAGATAGAAGGCCATGCGCTGCGCAGATTTTGGCCCTACACCTGGTAAACAGCGTAAGCTATCAATCAGCTGTTCAAGCGCGGGAGGATTTTTCATTAATTGCTAAATCAAATGTGGTGAATACAGTAGGTAAAATTAGAACGGCAGTTTCATGCCAGCAGGCATGTAGTTTGCCATACGTGCTGAAGAAGTCGCTTCTGCTTTAGCAGTTGCGTCTTTTAGCGCAATGACAAGTAAATCTTCTAAAGTTTCTTTGTCATCCATCACACTGTCATCCAAAGTCACGCGTTTGACTTCGTTTTTACAGGTCATGAGTACTTTCACTAAACCGTTAGCAGCAACACCTTCAACATCGACATTAGCTAACTCCTCTTGCGCCTTTTTCATATTTGCTTGCATTTGCTGGGCTTGCTTCATTAAATTGCCCATGCCACCTTTCATCATTTTGATCTCCTTAGTTCTTAGGTTAATTAATGTTGTTAATAACTTTTATAATTTTTAGATTGGCTTAATTGAGTTTTGGATAATGGTTGCTCCAAACTCGTTGATTAAAGCCTGCACAAAGCCATCTTGTTCAATGGCACTTTCAGCGCCAGCTTGCGCTACGGCTTTTTCCTGTGCCACTTCTTTTGCTGGTGTATTCACACTGCCTTCTACGCTAAATTCCAAGCGGATTTTTCTGCCGAAATGTTGCTGCAAAGCCGCGCTTAATTTGTCCTGATACATCGCGCTGAGCAAACCTTTATCTTTATTTTGCACGGCAAAACGCATGGTATTTTCGTCGTAGCTTAGTAGGGCGCTATTGAGTGCTAGGTTACGCGCTAGGCCAAGTTTGAGTTGGTCTAGCAAGCCACGCCAATTACCATTGAATTGGATTGGGTTGGCCGTTTCAAAACTCTGCTCAGTGGAATCTTCATTGCTTGATACTAAGGCTGGTTCTGCAACTTCTTGGATAGTTGGCGCAATCACTTGCGGGCTATAAGTTTTCTCTGAGCTAGGTGAAGATTGTTGCTCTGTAGCTTGCACAATTGGCTGTGACGCCATTGGTGTTTTAGTTTCAACCACTGGCGCACTGATGTTAGCCGCCCTTAGGTTAGCTGTAATCGCATTAGCCGCAATCGAGGTTTTTGTCAGA
>JAYTRW010000214.1:0-1503 GCA_043745985.1 Methylotenera sp. | reverse complement strand
TGCCCTGCAGTTACAGTAATACTGGTCATGCGTTTGAACATTTCTTCTACATTGGCAGCTGGCAGACGGCTAAATATCCCGCTTTGTAGATTAAAAGCGCTAAATACGCCAGTTTCATTCATCCAATCGCCTACGCTGCGTGAGGCTTTTTCTGTGATGCTTGGTTGAGCAGTTTTAGCAGGAATATCGGCATTAGAAAGCTGATCCCAAGTCATCATAATATCGAGTAGATCCATGTCTATTCGAAGTATCTCAATATCGGTAAGTGCAATGGTGTCTGTAATTTTAGCGTCGGCATTGACAGGATGCTTAGTGACTTCATTGCCACCACGGAGTCTGACTTTTCTACCATCCTGATAACGCAGACCCAAATCGCCTTTAATTAAGTACATGGCTTGTGCAGCGTTGGCCATACTCATGCGCATTGGGTCGATGTCTTGATTGACCTTTTCAATAAAGCATAAAGCGGCAAGTTCTTTTCTGCGCCCTGCAGACAACCTAGCAATCGGCTCTAGATGCTCTAATAATGATGAATCAGCGATTGCCATAATTAAAACCTTAATGGTACTTTTATAATGAGTGCTGCAAAATTGGTAAAGAGTTAAGAAGCTATAAATGAAACTCTTGCTGTTGCTTAAGCGCCTGAATAGGGAACCCTAAATGACTTTCTGCAATTTCCTGCATGATGCTTTCGCCCTCACCTGGTTTTAGGTGCGTGATATAAGCCTCTACAGCATGCCGAGTATGATGCATGGTCAGCTTAGCAAGTTCACTCATTAGTAAAGATGGGCATAGATGTTTGGAAAGCTGCGCCAATGCCAGTTCGCTATTGCTGAACGCGGTTTCAATAATCAAATATTTAAGATTTTTGATTTTATTGACTTCAACCCATAAGGCATCACAAACAGTGGTATCGCCAGTAAAGACCAGGCTCGCCTCACCACTATCAACGTGATAACCAATAGCAGGAACTACATGGTTAGCTGGTAATGGTGTAAATTTACGGCCATTTAACTCAAGAGTTTCACCTAGTTTCACTTCGCTATAGCGTAGAAAGGGATTGTCTGCACTGGGAATAACATTGAAATCTGGCCATACTTTCCAGTTGAAAATATGGAGGCGCAAGGTTTCTAAAGTTTCTTTACTCGCATGTACAGTGATAGGCTCTGCACGTATTCCCATGACGGTATCAAGTAAAAAGGGAATGAAGGCAATATGGTCTAAATGTGAATGTGTCAGCAAAATATGGTCGATTTTCAGTAACTCGTCCATAGACAAGTTACCCACACCAGACCCTGCATCGATCAATATATCTTGATCAACAAGCATAGAGGTAGTGCGCAATTCAGCACCTATTCCACCACTGCAACCTAATATTTTTATTTGCATACAATTTTTATAGTTGGCGGTTTCAAGGTTGAAGTGCAAGAAGTGCAGCATGATGCTGCCTAAAATCAAATGCGTCTGGTGTGAACAACTCCGCAGGGCATTTGAACCCTAACG
>JAYTRW010000213.1:0-4996 GCA_043745985.1 Methylotenera sp. | reverse complement strand
CCATGAGCAGGCGCCCAAGGTGGTGGGTCTGCCATGACTTGAGGCGCAATAGGCATCAAGAATGTGAATAAAGCAAAGGAAATTAATAATTTATTAATTTTAAACATTTTATTGTTCCTTAAAGTTTAATTAACTAATTCTATACCATATACCTATTAGCAAACTTTTAAAGACATTTTGCTTGTACTTTCCATGGATTAGTAAATAATTAGCTTTACTTGAGCAGCTAATCTGATCAGAACAGTCTTTAATTTAATCCAACAAAAATTTCCTACTTACTCGACAGTTGCAACCTCAAGAATTGGCTTAAGTTGCACGGCTGAATAGATAATACTGTTCACGTTGTGAGTCGAACACAGTACCAATGGTTTTATGAGTCTCACGCTCTAATCAGGTACAGTCGAACTGCACAAAAGTTACAGACAACAAAAAACCCGTACTTAGACGGGTTCTTAATGTGTTCTGATACTTCTCAAAACACTGAATTGGTAGGGCGTGCGGGAATCGAACCCACAAAAAACGGATTAAAAGTACGCTAACTTACATAAAAATAAAATTTAGTAATCGCCGAAAAAACGACCTAGAAATTCCCCCTAAGTCGTCTATAAATGTTATTCCCTATGAGTTGAACACAGTACCAAAGGATTATTAGTACAAGTGAGTAGTCACTATCATCACAGAAAGCTACAGAATTGTAAGATTTTTTGATCGGCTCTGTATTTTCATCTGCAAACCTAACCTACACCGAATTATTTTTCGAAGTATCTCTCGGGTACTCGTCTAAAAATCATACAAAACAATCAGTTATCACTACCTTTCCGCTATATTGCCTTGTAGCTCATGTTTAATATTTATAGATAATTGAATCAAAAAAAGCCCCGAGGGGTCAGGTAGGCAGGCTGTGTAGTGATGCTGATATTTGATTGCTAAAATTTTAGATACGTTTCGTTGGCTTAACCTTTGCGTAAATTGCATCTAATTTAAGGAGAGATAATGGCGCGTTTCCAAGCCCAGGAAGGGGGTAGCTAATACCTTGCCCCAATCGCTTGCGTAGCGATCAGCGTGCATCCGAGTTGAGCGAGTTTTTAAGGCACCGTTACATGCAATTGAGCCCTCACGCACAAGAATTTGCTAAAAGAATAATCCTAATCGAGTCTAGGTCATAAAAAAAGCCCAGAGGATATCTGAGCTTATTTAATTGGTGGCCGGGACGGGAATCGAACCTGTGACACGCGGATTTTCAATCCGCTGCTCTACCGACTGAGCTACCCGGCCGTACTTCTTAACGCATTTGCTTACATGTAAATGTTTGCAAGTCGCGCATTATAGCAAACTTCCAAAGAGTTGGAAAAAATAATTCAAACATTTTTTAACTTATCTTTAAAAGCTTGATTCTGATTTAAGTTTAAGGCTGAGTAGTCATGTAAAATCTTAGCTTAGTAAATATTTGCCAAGAAACTTGATTTATCTCAGATGAAATTTAATATTGCTCAGCCTAATCAGACACTCAAAATTCAGCTTGAACGTAAAATTAATCATAAAACTAAGCCTCTAGGGGCTTTGGGCATGCTGGAAACAGTTGCGTTGCAGATCGGATTGATTCAGCAAACGCTTTCGCCTAAGCTTAGTCACGCCACTATGCTGGTTTTTGCGGGCGATCATGGCATTGTTGAAGCTGGTGTTAGCCCTTATCCACAGGCGGTTACTGCGCAAATGGTATTAAACTTTTTGCAAGACGGCGCGGCGATTAATGTATTTACCAAGCAAAACAATATGCATTTGAGCGTGATTGACAGTGGTGTCAATTATGACTTTGCTGCAAGCTTAGATTTGATTCATGCCAAAGTGGCGATGGGGACACGTAACTTTTTGAGCGAGCCTGCCATGACGCTAGTGCAATGTGAGAAAGCGCTTACGCGTGCCGCGGATATTGTGGATGCTAAAGTGGCTGAAGGTTGTAATGTATTCGGTTTCGGTGAAATGGGTATAGGTAACACTTCATCTGCAAGTTGTTTGATGAGCGTTTTATGTGATTTGCCAATTGAGCAATGTGTGGGTCGCGGTACGGGTTTGGATGATGCGGGTTTGGCACATAAAACAAATATTCTGGCGCAAGCAATTACGCATCATCATTTGAGTAGCAGTGATGCCATGCCAGTATTGGCGACTTTCGGCGGTTTTGAAATCGCGATGATGGTTGGTGCTATGTTGCAAGCCGCGGCTGAGCAATGTACTTTACTGATTGATGGTTTTATCACTACTGCGGCATTGCTGGTTGCGGCTAAATTGCAGCCTGAAATTTTGCATTACTGTGTGTTTACACATTGCTCTGATGAATCAGGCCACAAAAAAATGTTGGATTATCTGCAAGTTAAGCCACTGCTCAATATCGATTTACGCTTGGGCGAAGGTACGGGCGCTGCGTTGGCTTATCCTTTGGTGCTGGCTTCAGTAAACTTTTTAAATCAAATGGCTTCGTTTGAATCAGCAAGTGTTTCGCAAAAAATATGATATTTGCATTACAAAATCAATGGCACTATTTTTTAACGGCAGTGATGTTTTTCACGCGTGTACCCGTGCGTTTTAGCAGCTTTGATAACGCGGACTTAAATAAAGCCACAAGATACTTTCCTCTAATTGGCATTTTAGTGGGTGCTGTAGGCGCTTTAGTTTTCTGGCTAAGTGATATTTTATTACCTTTAGAAATTGCACTTTTGCTAAGCATGGCTTCTACAATTTTACTCACTGGCGCGTTTCATGAAGATGGCTTGGCTGATGCAGTGGATGGCTTGGGTGGTGGCTGGAACCGAGAGCAAGTGCTCGCTATTATGGTAGATTCGCGCATTGGTAGTTATGGTGCAATAGGTTTATTTTTAGTGTTGCTGACCAAATACCAAGCGCTTACTTATCAGTGGGCAGCATTAATTCCAGCGACATTAATAGCCGGCCATGCGCTTAGCCGTCTGTGTGCGGTGCTGGTCATGTCTACGCAAAATTACGTGAAAGCCGAAGGCAAATCTAAGCCACTTGCGACGCAGCTGACTATCACAGAGTTGATCATCGCCACTTTTTTTGGCTTAGTGCCGTTGGCATTTTTAGAAATGAAATTTCTCGCTGCGCTAGTGCCAGTGGCTATCGTTTGGCTGTGGTTTAGTGCAAAAATTAAATCTCGTATAGGCGGCTACACTGGAGATTGTTTAGGCGCGATGCAGCAACTGACAGAAGTTGCCTTTTATGTGGGTGTGTTAGCTAGCACCACTTTATTTTCCGCGCCATAATTATTAAATCCTAATTGCTAATATAGCTACAGATGAAACTAACCTTAGTTCGCCATACTTCCTTAGATATTGCTCCTAGCATTTGCTATGGGCAAAGCGATGTTTCTGTATCAGTTAATTTTGAAAATGAACGTATAGCATTGCAAAAGAAACTGGCCGCTTTTGAGTTTGATGCGATTTATGCCAGCCCATTAAAGCGTTGCCATCAACTTGCGCAAGCTTTGTGTGCAGATGAGCTTTTTGGGCATGCGAGTGAAAATATAAAGCTCGATGCACGCTTAAAAGAACTGCATTTTGGCGATTGGGAAATGAGTCCTTGGGAAGCCATTCCACGTGAAAAATTTGATGTATGGGCGGATGACTATGCTAACTTGGCACCGCCAAATGGCGAGACATTCTCAGAGCTACATGCCCGCGCTAAGAGCTTTTTGGAGGATGTAAGTAGTCACTCACAAGGTAAAAGCATTCTAGTAGTGACGCACGGTGGGTTCATTCGTGCGCTAATTGCCGAGGTGTTACAAATGCCTCTAAAGCGATTGTTTAGGCTCACTATTGATCATGCAAGCGTGACGCAGTTAGAGTTTAATGGCGAAGTGCCAAAAGTGCTTTTAGTGAATCTTTAGTTATTACTCAATTTAAATGAAGACTAATTCTGCCAAAGCTTGAGTGCGGATTCGAGCTTTCCCCAGCCATCTTCTGGCGGCAAACCAAACCTCAACGCAGCTCTTGCGGATAGCCCTGGGGTATCAGAAAAAAGCCGTACCCAAATTCCTTGTTGGGCGAGATGTTGTTGTAAAGCCTGTGCATTTTTAGTTGGCAAAAATTGAAATAATGCCGTACCAGACATCGGCGTTAAATGATATTTTGTCAGGAGTGTTGCGAGTTTCTGGCTATTTTCTGCTAACTGAACACGCATCTTTTCTTGCCATGCTTTATCCAATAAAGCTTGTTTAGCAATCAAGCGGCTTGGCCCTGTAATTGACCATGGGCCAATGGCTTCTTGCATTTGTTTGAGCATATGTTCTTCAGCTAATATAAAACCAACTCTTGCACCAGCTAAACCAAAAAACTTCCCCAGTGAGCGCAACACAAATAAACCTTCTAAATGCGCATATTTAGCAATGCTGTGTTCAGGCGTAATATCCATAAAGGCTTCATCTACGACCAACCAGCCGCCGCGTGAGGCAAGTGAGGCATGCCAGCTTAGTAATTCTGGTACTGAAAATTTTATGGCAGTTGGGTTATTGGGATTGCACAGCAACAGCACGTCTGCCTGCTGAATAGTATTTTCATCAGGAAAAAAATCAAACTTGATGACTTCATGCCCATTAGCTTGCCATGCATTAGCATGCTCTTGATACATGAATTTGGGCATAGCCACTTTTGAATCCGCCCGTAATTGCGGCAGTATTTGCAAAGCGGCTTGCGAGCCTGCCGTGGGTAATGCAAATTGGCAGCCATAATATGCACAGGCCGCTTCAATTAAGCCATCATCTTCTAATGGTAGTTTTTGCCAAATAGCGGCGGGAATCTGAGCTATTGGATAGCCTTCAGGATTAATACCTGTCGATAAATCCAGCCAATTCTCAAGTGGAATGTCATATTGCTTGGCTGCCGCTGCTAAATTTCCACCATGTTCAAGCATGTGCAATACTCGCTATCATTAATGTAATGATTAAAAATATGACCAACCACATAATAACGCCATGCCGAATCAG
>JAYTRW010000212.1:0-14853 GCA_043745985.1 Methylotenera sp. | reverse complement strand
GCGCTGAATCGTTTTAGTATTGAATTGGGTGATAGAGTGCCTCCCTTTAATTAATGCACTCAAAACCGCATTTACACAGAATTATTTACAGGCTCCGAACTTTTGCTTGAATTGCCTTTGCTAAGTTAATCGCCTCAGTCATACCGCAGTTTGAAGTGTCGCTTCCATCTACTGGACAAAGAATTTGCTTGTACATATATAGTGACTCCTAAGTTTCAGGCCATTTATATAAAAACACACCAATAGTAAATATCGCAATTACCAGTCCTAACAATGACTACCTGCAAAGTTAAATAGCCTAATGAGACATCCCACGGTTATTTGCAGTGCTCATGTATATTCCGACTTTACCCTTACTTTTAAAATCCACCTTTTTTATAATCATGTGCAGCCAGAGGATGATGTACCACTTGCTCTTGTGCAATGACCTCAGATGGTAGAGGCTCACCTAAAACCGCTCGCTTCAAAGCAAGTTTAGTCGCTTCATAATTCCAGTCTTGAATTTTGGTATTATCTTCCGCATCCCAATGAATGAAAACGCCAACACAAACAAACAAATCATTGGCCTCTTCAATAGGAATAACGCCTTCCTTAACGCTATCGGCCACTGCAGCAGCAACACCACATTGCGCTGGACCGAACATTTGAACTGCCTGTTTCGCGTTCTTAATATCAACCTTATTGAACATAACAGTTGGCGGCTTAGTCATTAGGTTGGGGGCAACAACTGAAAGTAGCGAATTATCACCACGTTTTTGATTAGTTAAGGCAATGCAGAATGCCGTTTCAGCGCCACTACCACGAGGTCCAATAAGTAGGTCGACGTGAGCCACTTCATTACCGCTTCCGACTAAGGCTTCTCCTACACAAACTTTATTAATAGTTATCGTTTTCATGACTATCTCTCCTTCAAGTATTCACGCATTGTGATTACTGATTAAAGAATATGTGCATATGCAGTTTTACTCAACAACTGTGCACATAAATGTTTGATGATAAATACTATATTAAGTTCTTGTTAACTAATCGTTAAATAGATTGTTGTTGCACATTGATTATAAATATATGCGGGTATCTACAGGTGTGCTCTAACTTAACCGTCGCGCAATAATACGCTCGACCACTTTCACTGCATTAGAAATAACGACATTTAAGCTCTGTGAAGCATCAATGACTGCAAAGTGCTCAGGATCAGCTTTTGCTTGTTCAAGATATCCATTTCTTGCTCTATGTAGAAACTCTATATCCGCCATTTCCATGCGGTCTAAATTACTTCCACGTGAGATAACTCGTTCTAGCCCTTTGACTGGATCAATATCAAGAACTATCGTGACATCGGCTTTAAATCCATCAAGTACTATGTTATTTAAATGTTGTATAAGTTCTAATGACAATCCTCTGCCATAGTGTTGAAAGCTGTAAGTTGCTGAATCAAAGCGATCCGACACAACCACTTTTCCGGCATTGATTGAGGGGATGATTTTCTCTCGAACATGTTGTGCTCGAGCTGCAGAAAATAACATCAATTCGGTGACATCACACATCTCAGGAGTATCTGAACACAAAAGTACCTCACGTATCTTTTCCCCAATAACAGTGCCTCCTGGCTCTCTAGTCATCACGTAATCATGTTGTTTGGCTTTTAGATACTCTTCAATTGCTCTTAAAATCGTGCTTTTACCTGCACCGTTACCACCATCACATACAATCATGCAGCCTTTATTCATTTATACCAATCCAATCAGATCTATGTATGCTGATTTACATTTAAAACTAAAGGAAGATAACTCATCAGATTTAAATAAATATTTACGCGAATTTAAACCATCGTTAATGCTCTCTATGGTGATAACTTTAGATTTAATTCGTTTGCTCGTCATAAATAATATTATTTCCTTAATTGATATTTCACTACCGCTCGGTTATGTTCTTCCAAGCTATTTGAAAACGCATGACTGCCATCACCTTTACCCACAAAATACAAGGCTTTAGTACTGGCTGGATGCAAAGCCGCTTCAATAGAAGCTAAGCCTGGCATGGCAATCGGCGTAGGCGGCAGACCGTTGCGAGTGTATGTATTATAAGGCGTGTCCGCGATTAAATCTTTCTTGCGAATGTTACCTTTATATTGCGCACCCATGCCATAAATAACGGTTGGGTCAGTTTGCAGCCGCATGCCTATACGCATTCTATTGATGAACACCCCTGCAATCATTGGTCGCTCTGCAGCCTTGCCTGTTTCCTTTTCGACGATAGACGCCATAATCAATGCTTGATAACTATTTTTGTATGGCAATCCTGCAGCACGCTTATTCCAAGCATCATTGAGCTTACTTTTCATCGCATCATAACTGCGTTGCAGAATAACTGTATCCGCTGTATTACGATCAAAATAATAGGTATCTGGAAAGAACAAACCTTCTGCGACAGTATATTCAGATCCAACTTTCTTTAATATTTCAGATTCAGAAAGCACGCTAACAGTTTGTTTTACTGCATCATTTTTTTCAAGCTTACTACGCATTTGCGAAAACGTACGTCCTTCAATAAATGTTACGCTACCTTGTGTTGCCTTGCCATGATTTAGCGAAAGCAATAATTGATAAGGCGTTACGTTTCTGTTTAAGGTGTAGTCACCCGCTTGAAGGTAAGACTCTTTGTGTAATGCTTTTGCAATGATGATGAATCGCCAAGGCTCCGTTAATACGCCCTGCTGCACTAACTGATTAGCAATACTTTTTAGTCCGCTTTTGGGTTGAATAGTAATTTCTTGGCTATTGGGCTGCAGCTTGAGTGACGAAGCTGCATAGTAAGACAGCCAGCCAGCCAAAGCCACGATGGCCAAAAAACTTAAAAACAACCACTTTTTTATTCGTTTAATCATGCTTTCAATGCATCTCTTATGTTTTTAGCTAAATTTTGTACAGGAAATTTTTTATGACCAATTTTATTCACGGCTAATGCACCATATAAACTATTGCAGATGATGACTTCATCTGCCAGAGCCATTTTGGCAAACGGTAACGGTTTAATCTCAACCTTTAAACTGAGCATGCTGGCAAGCCAAATAATACGTTGCCTTGTGATACCTGCAACTCCACAAGTAGTTAAGTCTGGAGTGATTAATACGTCATCAAAACGTGCGAAAACATTGCTCATGGTGCATTCAATGACATTGCCTTGCTGGTCTAACATTAGGCCATCAAATAAATTTTCATCATTCCACTCCATGCGCGCTAAAACATTCTCAAGCCGATTGAGATGTTTTATACCAGCAAGCTTATTCTGTTCAGGTAAACGTATTTCACATTGATGTAAATTTACACCTTTTACGAAAATATCCAGCGCATATTTAGGCATTGCCGATTTAATAACAGCACGTGTTGGATTGGTAATCGCCGGCGGCGCATAACCACGTGCGCCCTCACCTCTAGTGATGATGATTTTACTTACTTCTGGCAGATTTTCAGTCACTGAAAACAACTGTTGAATATCGCTTATCAATAGCTCTGCACTTGGGCAAACAATGCCGATCGCTGCGCAATCTGCCACCAGTTTTTGATAATGCAGCGGCCAATGATCAGGTTGACCATTACGTATTAGCATCGTACGGAAAACGCCATCTCCATAAGCAAAACCGCGATCTAACGGTGATATTTTTTGGGTAAAGTCACCATTAATTATATAAGTGTTTTTATAATTCATAAGCCGTAATTAAACCATAGCAACCGCCAATTACATAGCAGAAGCTAGCTCACCATGAGGCTGTTGGAATTAAAAAGCCTGCGAAATAAAGGTCGCAGGCTCATTATTGTTTCAAAAAAGAATCGAAACAGCTAAAAACTGTAGCTAGATCTTTTTAAACACCAGACTACCGTTCGTACCACCAAAGCCAAAGTTATTCTTTAATGCATAAGTGATTTTCATATCACGCGCTGTGTTAGCGCAATAGTCTAAGTCACACTCTGGGTCTTGATTAAAGATATTGATAGTTGGTGGGGATACTTGATTGTAGATAGACAGTACGGTAAATACTGATTCCAAACCTCCAGCACCGCCAAGCAAATGGCCTGTCATTGATTTAGTTGAGTTAACAACTAAGTTGCTTGCATGGGCTCCAAATGCGGCTTTAATCGCATTGGTTTCGTTAGAATCGCCTAATGGCGTAGAGGTACCATGCGCATTGATAAACTGGACTTCACTAGGGTCAATACCCGCATTATTCATTGCATTACGCATTGATCTACGTGGCCCATCCATATTGGGAGCGGTCATATGATAAGCATCGGCACTCATGCCATAACCACTTAGTTCAGCATAGATTTTAGCACCACGTGCTTTGGCATGCTCATACTCTTCAAGCACCAAAACACCAGCACCCTCACCGATTACAAAACCGTCACGGTCTTTATCCCAAGGACGGCTAGCGGTTGCAGGGTCGTCATTACGTGTAGATAACGCACGTGAAGCTGCAAAGCCACCAACACTTAAGCGCGTAATGGCTGCTTCTGCACCTCCTGCAATCATCACATCTGCATCGCCATACTCAATCATGCGTGATGCATCACCAATGGAGTGCGTACCTGTTGTACAAGCCGTTACAATGGCTACATTAGGGCCTTTTAAGCCAAACATAATCGATAAATTACCTGAAATCATGTTGATAATGGTGCCAGGAATAAAGAATGGTGAAATTTTTCTTGGACCTGACTCTTGATAAAGAATGTCAGTATCTTCAATAAATTGCATACCGCCAATGCCAGAACCAATAGAAACGCCGATACGCTCAGCATTTTCTTCTGTGACTTCAAGACCTGAATCTTTAAACGCCTCAATTCCGGCGGCTAAACCGAATTGAATGAATGTATCCATGCGCCTAGCGTCTTTTGCTGAAATAAAATCTTCAGCATTAAAGTTTTTTACTTCACCGGCAATCGTTGAAGAAAAGGCACTTGCATCAAATTTAGTGATTTGAGTAATACCAGACTTACCAGCAATAATGTTATCCCAAGCAGTTTTAACACCAATACCGACCGGTGAAACCACACCAAGACCACTGACAACGACGCGACGTTTATTTGTAGCATTAGACATAAGAAAAGTCTCTTAGAAATGATTAACCCAGAAACCTTTTACAAAAAATTGTTAAATGATTTCTGGGTTTTGCAGCAATTGCAAGGCGTTAGCCATTTGTACCAGTGGCTAACGCCTGTATGAATTTATTTTAAGTTCGTATTGATGTAATCAATCGCTAGTTGAACTGTAGTGATTTTTTCTGCTTCTTCATCAGGAATTTCACAGTCAAACTCTTCTTCTAGTGCCATTACAAGCTCAACGGTATCGAGCGAATCTGCACCTAAATCATCTACAAATGATGATGCGTTTTTCACATCAGCTTCATTTGCACCAAGTTGCTCAGTAACAATTTTTTTAACACGTTGTTCGATGTCAGACATCTAAATACCCCTTTAATTAAAAAATAGCTATATATAGAATCTATATATAAAAATATAGTACAGCTAAGACGATATTCTACCAAAACTCAAGCAGAATATAAAAAAACTTTTACACCATTAACATGCCGCCATTTACATGAATTGTTTCACCAGTAATATAAGCTGCATTTGGTGACGCAAGAAATGCTACGGTAGCGGCAATCTCTTTAACATGACCCAAGCGCCCTGCTGGAATGCGCGCAAGCATTTTCGTTGTTACCTCTTCTGGCAATTCAGCCGTCATGTCAGTATCAATAAAGCCTGGTGCTACACAATTCACAGTAATGCCTCGGCTGCCAACTTCTGCAGCTAATGACTTGGTGAAGCCTGTCATACCAGCTTTTGCAGCTGCGTAATTCGTTTGGCCAGCATTGCCCATATGACCTACTACCGATGAAATACTGATAATACGACCTGTACGTGCCTTCATCATTGGGCGTAATACCGCTTGGCTCATGCGGAAAACTGACGTTAAATTCGTGCTGATCACATCATCCCAATCTTCATCTTTCATGCGCATTAACAGCGTATCACGAGTAATGCCCGCATTATTCACTAAAATGCTCACATCACCATACTTTTCACTAATAGTTTTTAATGTAGCCGCTACCTGTGCAGCATCATTGACGTTTAACGCCATGCCTGCACCTTTGATATTTGCGCTGGCAAAAGTATTGCTGATTGAAGTTGCACCATTTTCTGAAGTTGCTGTTCCAATAACGATTGCCCCTTGTTCGCCTAGTGCTTGCGCAATGGCTGCACCGATGCCACGACTTGCGCCAGTGACTAAAGCAATTTGTCCAGTTAACATATTAAACCTTTGTGTAAATTATACTTTTCTGAAATCAATCTATCTTAAAGTTGGCTTTGAAACTCATTTAAAGCCTCATTATTGGTCAGTGCTATGCATGGCAATTCAGCTACGATACGCTTGGTTAGACCAGCTAATACTTTACCTGGACCACACTCGGCGACCTGTGTAATACCTTGTGCATGAATAGCTTGCACTGTTTCGACCCAGCGCACTGGGCCGTATAATT
Source organism: Methylotenera sp. (assembly GCA_043745985.1). Taxonomy (GTDB): domain Bacteria; phylum Pseudomonadota; class Gammaproteobacteria; order Burkholderiales; family Methylophilaceae; genus Methylotenera. Next base: position 8,318 of record JAYTRW010000212.1, on the reverse strand, counting down.
GACGAACTAACGCATCTTTTATTTTTTCGGCATCTTGGTAGGCTGCAACGTCTACATTTTGTATTACCGAGATTTGCGGCGCATTGACCGTTACATTTTTCAGGTATTCAGCAAATTTGATTGCTGCAGGCTTCATTAACGCACAATGAGATGGTACGCTGACAGGCAATGGTAAAGCACGTTTAGCGCCCTTCGCTTTTGCTAGCTCCATGCCACGCTCTACCGCTACTTTATTGCCAGCAATGACCACTTGACCTGGTGAATTGAAATTTACCGCTTCAAGCACCTCGTTTTGTGCGGCTTCTGCACAAACTTCACGTACCACAGCATCATCCAAACCCAGTATTGCCGCCATTGCACCAACACCAGCAGGCACTGCGCTTTGCATCACCTCAGCACGGTAACGTACTAAGGGAAGTGCATCAGCAAATGATAAAGCACCAGATGCAACCAAAGCCGTAAATTCACCAAGACTGTGACCAGCTAACACACTCGGAAGCTTATCAGCAGATGCTTGCCAAGCGCGCCATGTGGCAATCCCAGCAATCAGCATAATAGGCTGAGTATTAGTCGTTTCGTTGAGGGACTCATTAGGCTCGGTAGCCATGGTCCAGAAATCAAGACCGAGAATATCAGAGGCTTCTGTGAAAGTATCGCGGATAATGGCTGACTCGCCAAAACCATTCATCATGCCAACGGATTGAGAACCTTGACCAGGAAATAGAAATGCAAATTTATTCATAGATTTTACTACTAACAATATAGTTACTAATTATTTTATATAGTGACAACGTAAGCTGAAAATGTCTTTAGCGAAAAGTTAATACTTAATTAAGGCTGAACCCCAAGTAAAGCCGCCGCCAAAAGCTTCCATTAAAATTGTTTCGCCACGTTTAATACGACCATCACGAACAGCCGTATCTAGCGCCAATGGTATAGAGGCAGCCGATGTATTACCATGTTTATCCACGGTGACCACTACATTATCCATGCTCATATCCAATTTTTTGGCAGTAGCTTGTAAAATACGAATATTGGCTTGATGCGGCACCAACCAATCAATATCAGATTTTTGCATGCCATTCGCTTCTAGCGTTTCATCCACGATAGCATCTAAAGTATTGACTGCAACCTTAAACACGCCATTGCCTTCCATCACAACGGTGTCTCGTCCATTTAGATCTTCACTACGAGGCACATGCAACATTTTTTCATAACTTCCATCTGCGTGCAAATGCGTAGAAATGACACCCTGCTCTTCGCTTGCTTGAAGAATGACCGCACCAGCGCCATCGCCCCACAAAATGCAATTACCGCGATTAGTCCAGTCAACTATCCGTGAGAATGCTTCAGCACCAATGACTAAAGCGCATTTAGCAGCGCCAGATTTTATAAAGTTATCGGCTGTGGCAATTGCGTAAACAAAGCCACTGCAAACAGCTTGAATATCAAATGCAGGGCAACCCGCAATACCAAGTTTATTTTGCAATATCACCGCAGTACTAGGGAAAATCTTATCTGGCGTTGTCGTGGCGACAATAATCAAATCAATATCGCTAGCCTGAATACCAGCCGCCTCAATGGCATTTCTTGAAGCGTGCAATGCTAAATCGCTAGTAAATTCATCCTCCGCAACAATATGGCGCTCACGAATACCTGTACGCGAAAAAATCCACTCATCCGTAGTATCAACCATACTTTCCAAATCAGCATTGGTGAGTATTTTTTTTGGGAGATAGCTCCCTGTTCCTGCAATTCTGGAATTCGTCATTCGTTGTCCGAGCTATTTGTATTAGCGAAAGCAATCTGTTGTGATTGTATATGCTCAATTTCTAATTGTTCAGTAATGCGCTTGAGAACGCCACTGCGAGATTCTTCAACGGCAGTATGAATGGCATTTAAAAAAGCAATGCTATCTGCTCCACCATGACTTTTCACCACAATACCACGTAAACCTAAAAAACTCGCGCCGTTATAATTGCGCGGATCCATACGGTTTTTAAAAGCTTTTAATACGGGCATTGCAACCAAGCCCGTTAACTTAGTGAGCCAATTACGTTTAAATTCTTGGGAAAGAAAACGTCCCATCATTTGCGCCAAGCCTTCAGCTGCTTTTAACGTGATATTGCCTACAAAGCCATCACAAACAACCACATCGGTCGTACCTTTAAAAATGTCATTACCTTCTACGTTGCCGTAAAAGTTAAGGTGGCTTTTGCGTAACAACTCACCTGTTTGCTTAACAACCTCATTGCCTTTAATATCTTCTGAGCCAATATTTAGCAAACCTACAGTAGGTTTCGCTTTATGCTCCACGCAAGAAACCAACATACTTCCCATGACAGAAAATTGTAGTAATTGCTCAGGTGTGCAATCTGCATTCGCACCTAAATCCAGTATATAAGTTTTGCCTTTTTGACTAGGAAATACACCCGCGATAGCTGGCCGATCAATCCCTGGTAAAGTTTTTAACACAAAACGTGCCGTTGCCATCAATGCACCTGTATTACCAGCACTGACACAAGCCGACGCTTCACCACTTTTAACCAAATTAATGGCAACGCGCATTGAAGAGTCTTTTTTATTTTTTAACGCGCTCTGAGGCTGCTCATCCATAGCAACGACTTCGCTAGCATGATGAATACGTAAGCGTGAATTTGTCGTTGCTTTACGCGCTTTCAACTCAGCTTCTATAGCGTCACTTAAACCAACTAATACGATATTAAGCTGATCGTCATCTTTAAGCGCTTTAAGCGCAGCAGGAATTGTTACATGCGGGCCGTGATCACCACCCATTGCGTCAATTACGACAGTTATATCCATAGCTTTACTCAGTTTTTTAGGGGCTAAATGCGCTTATATATTGTATTTAAAATTCATTGGCGCCACGCATACACCAACGCCGCACCAGTGCTGGAGCGGCGTCAATGATATTAATGCACTGTTTAACAAATTTATCTTTTAATTTAATCTAAATCGAGACTAAATAAAAATCAAACAGTGTAATTATTCGCCTTTTGATGGCATTACTTTACGACCACGATAGTAGCCGTTTGGGCTAATGTGATGACGTAAATGAGCTTCACCTGTTGTAGGCTCCACAGCTAAAGCTGGGTTGGTTAAAAAGTCGTGTGAACGGTGCATACCGCGTTTGGATGGTGACTTTTTGTTTTGCTGAACTGCCATAATAAAACTCCAATAAAATGATTAAAACATCATCTCAATTACATACAAACTGATGCGCGAATAATTACTTTGCATCGCTAATTTAAGATTACGTAAAACTCCAAGCCCACTACTATAATATAAAACCTAGCTTTTGTCAGCTTTTAATATGTGTTTATATGCAGTCTAGCTCTTAATTAAACCCTTAAGCACCGCAAACGGATTTGGCTTCTCGCCACTTTGTGTCGTTAGCTCGGTGCAACCCTCTTCATGCATAGGCGCAATTGGCATAGCCATGATGATTTCATCTTCAATTAACGCGATTAGATCCATCGCTTTATTCGCCTGCTGCAAGTCATAATCGTCGCTATTATCAACATCAACCGCTTCAACATCTGCATCGCTAACTTCGCCGATTAAGTAATTGAAATTTAAACTTAGATTAAGTGGCATAGCATTTAAGCAGCGCTGACATGCAGTGGTCAGGCTAGATAATATGGTCAATTGTAATATATGCTGGCCCGCTGAGTCAGTCTTGCCTTGCAGCACGTAGCTAATCAAGCCTGTGTAGCTTATTTTTGTAGGGTTTGTTAAGTTTGAAGATTGCATTAGCTCTTCTAACCTAGGAAAGTCTTGAAGAGATAACTCACCTTCTATACGATCATTTTTTTTCGAAAAAGCAATGTTGTCTATTAATATTGTGTTCATGCTCATTTTAGGACTCAAAATTTAATGTTGGGGATTTAGCTATAACGATACACATGTTACAATTGTCGGGTTTGAGTATCAAATTTAAGGGCTGTAACGTGTTCAAAAAAATTCTTGTAGCTAACCGTGGTGAAATCGCAGTGCGTATTGTACGCGCTTGCTCAGAAATGGGCATTAAGTCTGTCGCGATTTATGCGGATGCAGATCGCCAGGCTCTGCATGTTAAAAAGGCAGATGAGGCTTATAACATAGGTGCAGACCCAGTTGTAGGCTATCTGAACGCTCACAATATAGTCAATCTTGCCGTCGCTTCTGGCTGTGATGCTCTACATCCTGGCTATGGATTTTTATCTGAGAATCCAGAGCTGGCGGAAATATGTACGCGCCGCGGCATTAAATTTATTGGGCCAAACGCCGCAGTCATTCGCCAAATGGGCGATAAAATTCAAGCCAGAAATGCAATGACAAGCGCCGGTATTCCATGCACTCCTGGCAGTGATGGTAATCTAGAAGACCTAGATGAAGCGGTAACTTTAGCAGCTAAAATTGGTTACCCAGTGATGTTAAAAGCCACTAACGGTGGCGGTGGGCGCGGTATTCGTCGCTGTGACAGCGAAAAAGAATTGTTAGGCAATTATGACCGTGTAATTTCAGAGGCAAGTAAGGCTTTTGGTAAGCCCGAAGTGTTTTTAGAAAAATGTGTTGTATCACCACGCCATATTGAAGTGCAAATTTTAGCTGACTCACAAGGCAACGTGATTCACCTGTTTGAGCGTGATTGTTCAATTCAACGTCGCAATCAAAAGTTAATTGAAATTGCACCTTCACCACAACTCACTCAAGCGCAACGCGACTATATTGGCGGCTTGGCAGTTAAAGCGGCTAAAGCAGTGGGTTACGAAAATGCAGGTACAGTAGAATTTTTATTGGATTCTGACAATACATTCTATTTCATGGAAATGAACACCCGTTTGCAAGTTGAGCACACTGTGACTGAAACCATCACTGGTATTGATATTGTGCAAGAGCAAATTCGTGTTGCTTTCGGCTTACCGCTACAATACGAACAAAAAGAAGTACAGTTTAGAGGCTACGCGATGGAGTTCCGTATCAATGCGGAAGATCCAAAAAATGATTTCTTACCTAGCTTTGGCAAAATTACACGATATTACGCGCCTGGAGGACCTGGCGTGCGCATGGATGCTGCGATTTATAGTGGTTATGTTATTCCACCCTATTATGATTCTATGTGTGCCAAGCTGACTGTTTGGGCGCTAGACTGGGAAAGCGTCATTGAACGTGGTCGTCGCGCACTTGATGATATGTTGATTTATGGCGTGAAAACAACCATTCCATATTATCAAGAGATTTTAAAACATCAAGATTTTAGAGATGCTAACTTTAATACCAGCTTTGTAGAGTCACACCCTGAACTGACTAATTACAAGAATGAAATTCCGCCTGAGATGATTGCTGCGGCAATTTCAGCCGCTATTGCCGCACATGAAGGTATTTAGTTTTTAAAGTGCAATCTACGACGCAGTGGTATTTTATAAAAAATAATCACAATAAAACATATAGTTAAACGAAATAATTAAAGTAAAGAGTTAAATATGAGCCAAACACCAAAAGTACACGTCACCGAGCTTGTTTTACGTGATGGGCATCAATGCCATATTGCAACGCGCATGCGCACCGAAGATATGTTGCCCATTTGCAGTAAGTTAGATGCGATTGGCTTTTGGTCACTTGAGGCTTGGGGCGGCGCTACTTTTGATGCCTGTGTTCGCTATTTAAAAGAAGATCCTTGGGAGCGCTTACAAAAACTACGTAAAGGGCTGCCAAACTCGCGTATTCAAATGCTTTTGCGTGGTCAAAATTTGCTTGGTTATCGTCATTACTCAGATGATGTAGTACAGGCTTTCGTGCAGAAATCTGCTGATAACGGCGTTGATGTGTTCCGTGTTTTTGATGCACTTAACGACACACGCAATTTAGCTGTTTCTATTCACGCTGTTAAAAAAGCAGGTAAGCATGCTGAAGGTACCATTAGCTATACAACAAGCCCAGTGCATGATGTAGCGCACTTTGTTGGCATTGCTCAAGAACTCGAAGCGATGGGATCAGATACCATTGCCATTAAAGATATGGCTGGACTACTTACACCACAAGCCACTGTTGATTTGGTAAAGGCGCTGCGTGCAAATGTAAACTTGCCGATTCACATCCACAGCCACTCTACAAGCGGCTTAGCTAGCATGAACTTGCTACGCGCACTTGAAAATGGCGCTGTTATGATTGACACCTGTAGCGCGGCATTCTCTGAAGGTGCAAGCCACCCAACAACTGAAAGTATGATTGCAGCTTTGCAGGGCACTGAGTTTGATACTGGCTTAGACATTGCTGCCATGCAAGAGGTCACAGCCTATTTTCGCGAAGTTCGTAAAAAATATTGGCAGTTTGAAAGTGAGTTCTCAGGCGTTGATACACGTGTACTGTTGAATCAAGTGCCAGGCGGCATGATTTCAAACTTGAGCAATCAATTAAAAGAGCAAGGCGCGTTAGACCGTATGGATGCTGTATTGGCTGAAATTCCATTGGTACGTAAAGACCTTGGCTACATACCATTAGTAACACCAACTTCACAAATTGTTGGTACGCAAGCGGTACTCAACGTGATGACAGGTCAACGTTACAAATCTATTACCAATGAAGTTAAGAACTATTTCTTAGGTCAGTACGGTAAAGCGCCTAGCGCAGTGAATGGAGAAGTTAAAAAGTTAGCAATCGGTGATGCAGAACCTATCACCTGCCGACCTGCTGACTTATTAACCCCTGAAATGGCAAAACTCACCAGTGAATCTGAACGCTTTGCACAATCTGAAGAAGACGTGCTGACGTTCGCAATGTTCCCAGACATCGGTAAAACGTTCTTGCAAGAACGTATCGCTGGCTCGCTACGACCTGAAGCCTTACTTGATAAAGCAGCAGTAAATGCTTCGGCATCTCGCTTTGCACCGAGTGAATTTAAAGTCACATTACATGGCGAAACCTTTCATATCAACCTCACTGGTAGCGGTCATGCAGGTGAAGAAAAGCGTCCATTCTATGTTTCTATCGACGGCATTGCCGAAGAGGTCATTGTTGAAACCTTGAGTGAGATTGAAGTTTCAGGTGGTGTTAACAATGGCGGCGGTAAGAAAAAAGCCGCTTCAGGCACAGCTAAAAGTGGTCGCCCACGCCCTTCACACGCGGGTCATGTCACGACATCAATGCCAGGCACCGTAGTTGCGGTTAAAGTAAAAGCGGGCGACAAAGTGACAGCGGGTGACGGTGTGCTAGTCATTGAGGCGATGAAAATGGAGAATGAAATTCAAGCTGCAGCTACTGGCGTAGTGGTTGCAGTCCATGTGGTTAAAGGCGACACAGTGACGCCCGATGAGTCGCTACTTGAAATTCAACCTGAATAAATGTTTTAACACTTAACCTAAAAGCCGACAGAATAATCCTGTCGGCTTTTTATTTATCTAATAATTTATATAGAATCAATCATCTATAAAACATTTATAAACTCTTACCAAACACAAATAAGCTATGAAAAAAACTATGAAACAAACGCTGATATTAGCTTCCTCTTCTGAGTTCAGGCGCGAGCTTCTGCAAAAGCTACAAATTCCATTTAGCAGCATTTCGCCACGCGTGGATGAAACTCCATTTGAAAATGAAAAACCACATGAAACGGCTTTAAGACTAGCGCAAGATAAAGCTAGAAAAGTTGGAGCTGAATATCCACATGCTCTAGTAATAGGCTGCGATCAAGTGGCTACAATGGATGGCGAGCAGCTCGGCAAACCTCTCAATCATGTCAATGCCACTAAGCAATTAAAATCCATGCGTGGGCGCGAGGTTACTTTTCATAGCGCACTTTGCTTATACAATGCTGCTACAGGCAATATGCAGGCTGAAGTCGTACCTTATCTCGTACGTTTTAGACTGCTAAGTGATGAGCAAATCGAAAACTACCTAAATAAAGAACAACCTTATCAATGTGCTGGCAGCGCAAAATCTGAAGGCTTAGGTATCGCATTGATGGAACGCATGATAGGTGAAGACCCGAATGCGTTAATTGGTCTGCCACTTATCAAGTTAATCAATATGCTGGAAAACGAAAGTATTTCAGTTTTATAAATAACTAAAAAAACTATTAAAATAATTTAACCCCTTTTGCAGCCTGCCACGTTTAATGAATCATAGCGTGATGAACTTATCATTCACACGCTTATCATTTAACAATTTTTGGAGATTGAATATGTCACTTAAACGCCAGCCTTTGAAGCACAAGCTTATCTTGCTCGCTACACTATCTACAATTTATACAGGAGCATTTGCGATGGATTTAGGTGAAACGCGCAGCACATTAAACGACCAACAGAATGTAGCCGTCA
>JAYTRW010000211.1:0-4998 GCA_043745985.1 Methylotenera sp. | reverse complement strand
CGGAACATTTCAACACCGGTACAAGTTGTTTTTACAGTTGGTTTTAGACCAACAATTTCAATTTCATCACCGACTTTTACAATACCACGTTCGATACGGCCTGTTACTACAGTACCACGACCTGAGATTGAGAATACGTCTTCAACTGGCATGAGGAATGTACCGTCGATGGCGCGTTCTGGCATTGGGATGTAGGTATCTAATGCTTCTGCTAGACGGAAGATTGATGGTTCACCGATTTCTGTTTGGTCGCCTTCTAATGCTGCACGTGCTGAGCCTGTGATGATTGGGGTATCGTCACCTGGGAAGTCGTATTTGCTTAGCAAGTCACGCACTTCCATTTCAACTAGCTCTAATAATTCAGCATCGTCTACTAGGTCGGCTTTGTTTAGGTAAACTACGATGTATGGAACACCAACTTGGCGTGCTAATAGGATGTGCTCACGTGTTTGTGGCATAGGGCCATCAGCGGCTGAACATACTAAGATCGCGCCATCCATTTGTGCTGCGCCAGTGATCATGTTTTTAACATAGTCGGCATGGCCTGGACAGTCTACGTGTGCGTAGTGGCGGTTTGCTGTTTCGTATTCTACGTGGGCTGTGTTAATAGTAATACCACGTGCTTTTTCTTCTGGTGCTGCGTCAATTTGATCGTAGGCTTTTGCTTCACCACCGAATTTTTTAGACAGGATTGTGGTAATCGCTGCCGTTAGTGTTGTTTTACCATGGTCAACGTGGCCAATTGTGCCTACGTTAACGTGCGGCTTGGTCCGCTCAAATTTACCTTTTGCCATTGCTTCAGTCCTTTACAATATTTTATTAACTATAAGTTTTATTAGAATTAATAAAACTTGTTCAAATTAAACTTACCTAAATCAAATTGATACAACTTTAAATATATCACTTGGTGCCCATGGCGGGAATCGGACCCGCGACCTCTCCCTTACCAAGGGAGTGCTCTACCACTGAGCCACATGGGCGCTTATTCTGCGTACCCAGTCTTTGGAGCGGGCGACGAGACTCGAACTCGCGACATTCAGTTTGGAAAACTGAAGCTCTACCAACTGAGCTACACCCGCGCATCCATCTTAACCAGCGCCAACAGGCTCAAACTATATACAGCTACTACTTTTGCACAATCGGTGTGTTACGAACTTTGGTGGAGGGGGAAGGATTCGAACCTTCGTACTCTGAGAGAACGGATTTACAGTCCGTCGCCTTTAACCACTCGGCCACCCCTCCAAACCGAACCCGCGATTATGCTGAAAATTTGACTGGCTGTCAAATTGTATAAAAGGGTAAACGTTTAAGAATTTGGTGCCGGATGTCGGAATCGAACTGACGACCTTCGCATTACAAGTGCGCTGCTCTACCAACTGAGCTAATCCGGCGTTTATTTGAGTTGCGTATTATACTGATATTTTAAAAAAAGTAACCTACTTTACGATAGTTAATGTAGGTTTTTTGTTTTTTATTGCATTTTTATCTTCAGAAGCCTCCGCTTGACCATCTGATGCTTCATTTTTATCCGCAAAAGCTGAAACAGCTTCCACTTCAAAGAACATTCCCTGACCGTTTTCACGTGCAAAAATACCTTTTACTGCGTGCATAGGTACATAGAGATTTTGCGAAACACCACCAAATCTTGCTGAAAAACTAATAGCTTCATTATCTATCAGTAAGTCTTTGGTCGCCGTGTAATTCACATTCAATACAATTTCACCATTTTTAACATACGCTACAGGTACGCGGGTATGACTATCCACTGCGACCAGCAAGTGCGGCGTACAACCATTATCCATACACCACTCGTGTATAGCACGCACCATATAGGGTTTAGTTGAGGTGAAATCAGCCATGAATACTTAATATACTATTATTTGCGCATCGCTTTTTCTGAAGGCGTCATTGCATCTGAGTACAATGGTCTTGAGAATAAACGCTCTGCATATTTTAATATTGGTGCAGCTTGGTTTTGCAAGTCAATACCATAGTGACCTAAACGCCACAATAATGGTGTTACAGCAACATCCAGCATTGAGTAATCATCACCCAACAAATAATTCTGTTTAGAGAAAATCGGCACTAGCTGCGTCAAATTATCACGAATAGTAATACGTGCTTTATCTGCTTTTTCATCATCGCCAGACTCAATGTCTTTAATATGATCAAATAACTCTTTTTCAAAGTTATATAAAAACAATCTTGCACGCGCACGCATCACTGGATCTGGCGGCATCAACTGCGGATGCGGGAAACGCTCATCAATATATTCATTGATAATATTAGCTTCCGACAATACTAAATCACGCTCAACCAACACTGGCACTTGGTTGTATGGATTAATTACTGCTAAATCTTCTGGTTTGTTTGCGAGATCAACATCGATTACTTGAAAATCCATGCCCTTTTCAAACAAAACAATACGGCAGCGGTGGCTATAGGGATCAGTTGTCCCCGAGTATAAGGTCATCATATTTAGTGTATATCTTTCCAATAAGCTTTTTTGAGTTTGTAAGTAAGTACTAACAACACCCCTAAAAACAGTAGTACAAACCAGCCCAAATGATTACGCTGTTGCTTGCCAGGTTCGGCCATAAAGGCCATATAGTTGGTTAAATCACCAATTAAAGTGTTGTATTCTTCCGTGCTGAGCTTACCTGGCTTAGTTAACGTAAGCTCATGCGTCTCATGATTAAAGGCTTGCTCGCCCTGCAGCTCATAAAGCACGTGCGGCATTGCCACTTTATCGTACACCACGTTATTCCAACCTGTCGGACGCGTATCGTCGCGATAGAAGCTGCGCAGATAGGTATAAACCCAATCGGCGCCGCGAGCGCGCACTTCTACTGACAAATCTGGTGGCGCAACGCCTAGCCATACTTTAGCCTCTTTTTTATTCATAGAGACCTTCATGGTATCGCCAACTTTTTCACCCGCAAAAAGTAAGTTATCTTTAATTTGCTTTTCCGTTAAACCAATTTCTTGTAAACGGTTATAGCGCATAAAGCTTGCACTATGACAATTCAAACAACTATTGATGAAGGTGCGCGCACCGCGTTGCAAAGAATCGTGATTAGAAGCGTCAATCGGCGCTTGGTCTAAATGCATGTTTTCATTAGCAACTGCTAGCTGCGTTAACAATAAGCTTGGAATCAAGGCTAGAGCCAATAAAGATTTTTTCATTACATTTTTAATTTTCATGATATTACCCCGTCACTCTTTCTGGCACTGGCAAGGTTTTATCTCGTTTCGTGTACCACGGCATAAGCAAGAAGAAAGCAAAGTAAACCACGGTAAAGATACGTGCGATTACCGTAGCAATATCCGCTTTACCTAACCAAGCACCAAACTGACCAAACTTATCAGCAGGCACTGTACCTAAATAACCTAGCACCAAAAAGCTCACAACAAAGGCAAAAAGCCATTTTTTGTAAAGCGTGCCGCGATAACGAATGGACTTGACTGCGCCTCTATCCAACCAAGGTAAAAAGGCAAATACAACCACTGACAGACCCATTGCAACAACACCTGGAAACTGTGAAACACCAATTGGCGGCACTGCACGTAATATTGAATAATACGGCGTGAAGTACCAAGTAGGCGCGATATGTGAAGGCGTTACTAGCGGATTAGCTGGCACAAAGTTATTGGCTTCTAAGAAGTAGCCACCCACTTCAGGTGCGAAGAAAATAATAGCTGAAAATACGATTAAGAACACCACTACACCGACCATATCTTTAACCGTATAGTAAGGATGGAATGGAATGCCATCTAATGGAATACCAGTTTTTTTGTCTTTCGTTTTTTTAATCTCAACGCCATCAGGATTATTTGAACCCACTTCATGTAGCGCAATTAAATGCGCTGTAACCAAACCCAGCAATACCAAAGGCAAGGCAATGACGTGGAATGCAAAAAAGCGGTTTAAGGTAGCATCACCCACTAAGTAATCGCCACGCAACCATTCCATTAAGTCAGGCCCAATAAATGGAACCGTACCAAATAAACTAGTAATTACTTGTGCGCCCCAGTAAGACATTTGACCCCAAGGTAATAGGTAACCAAAAAACGCCTCGCCCATTAACGCCAAGAAAATACCCATGCCGAATAACCAAATAAGCTCGCGCGGATTACGATATGAACTGTAAATAATACCGCGGAACATATGTAAGTAAATCACCACAAAGAACATTGAAGCGCCTGTAGAGTGCATGTAACGGATTACATAACCCCAAGGTACGTCGCGCATAATATATTCTACTGACGCAAAAGCTACTGACGGATTACCTAAAATACCATCCAGCGGCGAAGCATCTGGCTTGTAATGCATAGTTAAAAAGATGCCAGTGACAATTTGAATCACCAACACCAACATAGCTAACGAGCCAAAGAAATACCAAAAATTGAAGTTTTTTGGTGCGTAATATTCGGTTAAATGTGCCTTAATATTGCTAGTAAGCGGAAAACGCTCGTCCACCCAATTAACAGTACTTTCTATAGTGCCAGCTAAGACTGATTTTTTTTCTGCTGTAGATTTATTAGCCATGATTTAAGCCTTCCCTTCAGGATCAACACCTATAAGCAGCGTGGTTTCGGTTAAATAATGATACTTTGGCACCACCAGATTGGTCGGCGCAGGCGAACCTTGGAACACACGCCCGGCTAAGTCAAACTTAGAACCATGGCATGGACAAACAAAACCGCCATCCCAATCTGGAGTCACTTCAAAACGTGAATTTGGAGAGCATCCCAAGTGCGTACAAGTACCTAGCATTACCGCATACTCAGCTTTAATTGCGCGACCATTTTCTTTGCAATAATCCTGTTGCTGAGGCACTTCTGATTTAGGATCTTTTAACTGAGCATCGTGGTGAGCAAGCTTTTCAAGCATTTCTTTAGTACGATGGATAATCCATACTGGCTGACCGCGATACTCCGCCACCATCATTTCACCTGGTGCAACTTTAGCAATGTCGACCTCAACTGGCGCACCAG
>JAYTRW010000210.1:0-1509 GCA_043745985.1 Methylotenera sp. | reverse complement strand
TAAATGTGGTATTAATGGCGGCTATGCGCACTTGTGCAAATACCACACGTCTAAATGCATCACTAAACAACTCTCCACGCCCGGCTAACGCACGAGCGAATGGCTTAAAGTTATCTATCGCCACAGCCTCTCGCACAGCTAGAATACCGCCAATAATCATACCAATTAACACATGGGCCGTGATACGCCCAGCTTCTTTTCCAACGCCTTGCAATTCATCAGCATGGGTTCGCAACCACGCTGCGGCTTGCTCTTTAAATGCCATCGCGTCTGATGGCAAACGCTCGACTATCCAACTGGGTAATATTTTGCGTGAATCTTCAATAATCTGTGCCATTTTAGCCAGCAACACCGTCAGGCTGCCTGCCTCTGACCTAAAAAATGCCACTAAACCAGCACCGGCAAGGGCGAGTAGACTTACAACAATCACAACTAAAATACCTGCAGCCCAAAGCTTGGAGCGATTGCTAGGTTTTTTTGTTGGAAATTTACGCGCGATAAGCGGTGTGATGATATGCACCAACTCATATACCAATAATCCTGAAAGCAAAGCGGGTAGTAAACTAAATTTAAGTACAAAAATTAAAGCGCATGCGGCAATCAGCCATGCCGCTTTTTCGCATATTGATGCTGGCATTAGTTGTGAAGTTTTAGTCATGCAGCCATGTATCCTTATAGGTTCCCTTAAACGATTAACTTAACAATAGCACACATACATTCGTGCTAAATCTGCAAAAGTGAGTTTTTTACCCGCCATGTGGCTTAAAACGATTCAAAAAGTTAACCGCTTCATCCACAGGCAACAAAACCACCAGCTCAATTTGGTCATTGAATGCTTTGCTCACGATACTGCCGTGACACTTAAGTAATGCATTCGTCATCATATCCATTTGCTTGTAAGTAATAGTTAATGGATAGGATTTCATTTCAACAAAGTGGCTAGTTTTAGCGGCATCTAAAGCTAACTTAGCGGTGCCGCCATAAGCACGTGCGAGCCCGCCTGTGCCTAGGTTGATGCCGCCATAATAACGAATCACTGCAACGCATACGTTAATTAAATCTCGACCTTCAATCAACTTCAAAACAGGCATACCAGCTGTACCTGAAGGTTCGCCTGCATCTGAAAATCTTGGAATAATGCCCTGCTCTGTTTTGAGTCTAAAACCATAAGCCAAATGATGTGCAGTCGGGTGTTTAGAGGCAAATGCACGTAACGCCTGTCCGACTTCACGTTCACCTACACAGGCTAGCGCCATTGCGATAAAACGGGATTTATTAATGGTTTGCTCAGCAAAACCTGCTTGTGTAATAACTAACAATGTACCTTCTAACTAGTTTAAGCCAACAATATTACCCGCTTGATTCACACCAATACGTTCACTAGCGGGCTGTTTTGGTAAGCCTGGCATGGTCATGATATCGCCACAGATAGCTACAATAAACTCAGCACCACGAGAGAGCCTTAATTGACGTACTTTTAATACATGCGCCGTTGGTGCGCCTCTTAGC
>JAYTRW010000209.1:0-5004 GCA_043745985.1 Methylotenera sp. | reverse complement strand
CTACTCCACTGAATTAAGTCATATTTGTCAGAAATTTTAAGCGTGTTTAAAGGCAGAATCAGTAAATAATCTATACCGAGCGCCGCTAAGCACGTAGCCAAAAGGCCAGGCCCAAGTCCGCCAAACAATGCACTTAGTATAATTGGAAAGATGAACAGGCTCATGAGAGGTCGATGATCCGTATTCAGCCCCATATTTATGCGTACAAATAACATCAATAAAGTAATCACGATAGCAAATGTGTACGTAAGCCAAGCGGATCTGCGCTCAAGGAAAGCGCCAGAAAACACTAAGTCTTGTAAACGTTCATTGCCTGTGTGATTTAGTGTAGGCATCGCACGTAGGGCGAAGAAAAAACCCAGAGCAGAGGTTAATACAAAGAAAACGCCTTTTGCTGTTGACAGCCATAGCATGGAATCAATATCGGTAAAAATTGATAACAACTGATCCGACAAAAATATCCAAAGTAACGCTAGTACAGCGTAGCTAACTGTCACGAGCAAGATATACCTAGTTACGAAGTGACATTATTATCATGCCGACCAAAGATTAAAAGGTGAATACTATCAGTAAATATAGGCAGTGAAAATTACTTGGTAAGGGGAATAAACCCCTCAAACTTTCGATTTACATTTTGATTTGGCGCCTAATTAATTAGCACCTGGTTCAAACCAATTCAAACGCTCACGCAACTGCACAACTTCGCCGATAATCGTCAAACATGGCGCTTTAATTTGCGCTTCTTTTACTTTCACAGCTAAATCTTTCAGTGTTGCCACAACCACGCGCTGCTTTTGTGTGGTGCCTTGCTGAACCACTGCGGCAGGCATATCTGGCGATACCCCATGGGCAATGAGCTGCTCGCAAATCTTCTCCATTCCAACCAAACCCATATAAATCACAACGGTTTGGCGTGGGCGCGACATCGCTACCCAATCTAAGTCTAAAGTACCTTCTTTTAAATGCCCTGTGATAAACAAGCAAGCTTGCGCATAATCTCGATGCGTAAGCGGAATTCCGGCATAGCTAGAAACACCATTTGCCGCGGTAATGCCTGGTACTACTTGAAATGGCACGCCGCGTTGCATCAAGGTTTCAATTTCTTCACCGCCGCGCCCGAAAATAAATGGATCGCCACCTTTTAAACGCAGAACGCGTTTACCTTCTAACGCCAACCTTGCCAATAACTCATTAATCTCTTCTTGTGGAAGCGTATGTTGGTCGCGCGACTTACCGACATAAATCAGCTCTGCATCGCGACGCACCAACTCCATCACTTCGGGGCTGACTAATTTATCGTACACGCAAACGTCACATTGCTGCATAAGGCGCAAAGCTCTAAATGTGAGTAAATCTGGATCGCCAGGACCACCTCCAACTAAGTAGACCTCACCGTGATGCTTTGGGTCAGCTTTATCAGACAGCAGGTCATTTAGCGCCTTTCTAGCCGCTTCATCTTGCCCAGACAAAATACGCTCGACAATCGGGCCTTGCAGTACGCCTTCCCAAAAGATACGGCGTTGCTGTGTAGTTGTAAACTTCGCTTTAACTTTATCTCTAAATTCACCTGCAATTTCGGCGATACGGCCATAACTTGCAGGCAACATGGTTTCAATTTTCGTACGTATATAGCGCGCTAATACTGGCGCATTGCCTTCACTTGAAATAGCAATAACAATAGGCGACCGCTCCACGATAGAGGCCATCGTGAAGGTACACAAAGCAGGCGAATCTACTACATTTACAGGAATATTGAGCGCCTTCGCAGCAACTGATACAGACGTGTTCACAGCTTCATCATCTGTGGCTGCAATCACTAAACAGGCGCCTTCTAGCTGGTTCACCGCAAAGTTTGCATTGATATAAGTGATTTTCTCTGCACTCACTAAATCACTTAGCTCATGACACAGTTCAGGCGAATAAAGCACCACAGCCGCGTTCGCTTTAAGCAACATCGTGACTTTACGCGCAGCCACATCGCCACCGCCAACGACAACACAGCGACGGTGAGTAATATTAATAAAAATTGGAAGTGCTTGCATGCCTAGCCTTTAATGCTTTGATTAACTAAATATCCTACTTAACGAATACGCTGAGTCACTTACTCTTTTAACACCATATCGATGCATAACACCGCGGCCATAATCAGCACACGCGCCGCATCGTTCGCAGCAATGCTATCATCAATGGTCAGCATATAATTATCTGCGCTGTTAAACAGCTCTTTACCCAAACCAGCCCATTTTTTAGAAACGTTAGCAAGTTCTTTTTCGCCTTTCATAAACCTAAAATCCCAGCTGGTCCATTTGCCTTGCAACGTACAAATCACCGTACCTTGCGCATCTAGCACATCAAACTTGCCGCCAATAGAAAAGAATTTACGGCTGAATGTACCCGCTAATTTATCCAAGTCATCAAACACTTCTACTCTTGAATCGAATATAGAAAAACCACGCTTCACGCTTAAAATATTTTGGCCATCTGGCGTGCGCACCTCTACATCAAAAGGCGTACCGCGTGCATATTCGACCCTTAATATAGAATTTTAAGTGAGTTAGGTAAGAACCTAATTTTAATGGATTAAGAAGTTTGCGCATACTTAAATCGTCAACAGCACATTGTTTAGACTATTGATTAGACTTTGTTTAGATTAAGGTAATTAGCACTAGGCGTAGCAAAATGCGTTAAAATTATGCTTTACAAACGCACACGGCTATTGAAAAATGGCCTTGAAAAAAGCCTTGAAAACCACTGAAAATAAATTAGATTCACACATGCCCATTGGCACTTCACCCAAAAAAGTATTCATCAAGACTTTTGGCTGCCAAATGAACGAGTATGACTCATCGCGCATGGCTGATATGCTCAATGCAACTGACGGCATGGTGGAAACGCTCACCCCTGAAGACGCTGATGTGATATTGCTCAATACTTGCTCAGTGCGTGAAAAAGCTGAAGATAAAGTATTTAGCCATCTTGGACGTTTTATTCCACTTAAAAAAGCAAACCCAAACCTAGTGATTGGCGTGGGTGGCTGTGTGGCAAGCCAGGAAGGCGACAACATCATCAAGCGTGCGCCTTATGTAGACGTAGTATTTGGCCCGCAAACATTGCATCGCTTGCCTGACATGATTAAAAACAGCCAATCTAGCGGTGTATCTCAGGTAGATATTAGCTTTCCAGAAATTGAGAAGTTTGACCATTTACCGCCACCGCGCATAGAAGGCGCCAGTGCATTTTTAAGCATTATGGAAGGTTGCAGTAAATATTGCAGCTTTTGCGTAGTGCCGTATACACGCGGGGAAGAAGTCTCGCGCCCATTCGAAGCTATTCTGACGGAAGCCGCACAACTGGCTGAGCAAGGCGTAAAAGAAATCACATTGCTCGGTCAAAACGTGAACGCCTACCGCGCCCAATATAATGACTTAGAAGCTGATTTAGCCATGTTAATTGAATACATCGCCGAAATTCCGCAAGTCGAGCGCATTCGCTTTACCACTAGCCACCCAAATGAAATGAATCAGCGATTAATCAATTGTTTCGCTAATATTCCAAAACTAGCGGTGCAGTTACATTTACCCGTACAAGCTGGTAGTGACCGTGTATTGATGGCCATGAAGCGTAACTATACTGCGCTACAATTCAAATCCACTATACGCAAACTGCGTGTTGCAAATCCTAACCTGACATTCACTTCAGACTTTATTGTAGGCTTTCCAGGTGAATCCGAAGCTGAGTTTGAAGCTACGGCAAAGCTCATGCAAGACGTAGGGTTTGATTACAGTTTTAGTTTTCTATACAGCCCGCGCCCAGGCACACCAGCCTCTTACCTAGCTGACGAAACTTCGCAAGAGGTTAAATTAGCGCGATTAACAAAATTACAGGCAATCAACGAAGAGTTGGGCAAAAACATCAGCACGCAAATGTTATGCACGATACAACGCGTATTAATTGAAAGCACCTCATGGAAGAATGCCAATGAGCTAGCAGGCAAAACCGATAATAATCGTATTGTTGATTTAGTAGGCGCTGAAAGCTTAATTCACTCATTTGTTAACGTGCGCATTACCGATGTCAGCAACCCAAAACGCTTACGTGGCGAAATTATTCAATAATCCAGAATATTTAAGAACCCGAACCTAAATGGAAATTAACCTAACCCCAGAAGACAACACACGTTTAGCCAATCTATGCGGCGCGCTTGATGAAAATATCAAGCAAATTGAAGATGCGCTAGAAGTACAAATTGCCAGACGAGGCGCACACATGCGCTTTACCGGTGATGTGCACAATATGCGCTTAGCCGTGCAGTTGATTGAGAGTTTTTATATTCGCGCTAAAAACCCAATCGGCCTCGATGAAATTCAACTTAGCTTAGTAGAAATCAACAAACTAAAGCCTGAAGATGTTGCTACATCAAACGCGCCTGTTTTAATGACCCGCCGTACTGAACTACATGGCCGCACACCAAGGCAAATCGCTTATTTACAGCAAATTCAAGACCACGACATCACGTTTGGCATTGGCCCTGCTGGTACAGGTAAAACCTACTTAGCCGTTGCTAGCGCAGTAGATGCAATGAGTCGTGACCGAGTTAAGCGCATTGTGTTAGTGCGCCCAGCGGTTGAAGCTGGCGAGAAATTAGGATTTTTACCAGGCGATTTAAACCAAAAAGTTGACCCCTATTTACGACCTTTGTACGATGCACTTTATGACTTAGCGGGTTATGACACCGTCAATAAAATGTTTGAGCGTGGTGCGATTGAAGTCGCGCCACTCGCCTATATGCGCGGCCGTACGCTCAACCAAAGCTTTATTATTTTAGATGAAGCGCAAAACACCACACCTGAACAGATGAAAATGTTTTTAACCCGCATTGGCTTTGGTACCAAAGCCGTGATTACGGGTGACGTAACGCAGATTGACTTACAGCGTCATCAAAAAAGTGGCTTAGTAGAAGCTCAAAAAGTGCTAAAAGACATCAAAGGCATCGCCATGACACAC
>JAYTRW010000208.1:0-1515 GCA_043745985.1 Methylotenera sp. | reverse complement strand
CCTAGCTCAGTGAGTACCCCTGAAGCCGGAGCATATACACCAAAGCGTGGACTGGATTTACCAGTTTTAGTGATGGCAGCTATTTCGCCCTCGGTCATGCCAAGTAACTTCAGTCGATTACGTGCAGCTTGCTTGAGAGCGTTATCACTATCGATATTTTTTAAGTCTAGCAACGCTAAGTACTCTTGTTGGGCAGCTAATAAATCTGGGGCATAGATTTCAGCGATTTTTTGGCCTTTGCTTACTGGGTCACCTACAGCACGCACTGATAAACGCTCTACAAATCCTGGAATGCGCGTTTGCACCGCGTAAAAACGGCGTTCGTCAGGTTCTATACGACCTACAGCAAAAAAAGATTCACCAAAACTTTTAGTAGACACTTTCCCAAGCCTGATCCCTAAATTCTGGGCAGTCTGCGATGAAATAGCTACACCACCATCTTCGCCATTGCTAGCGGTATTAGCATATTTAGGCGCTAACTGCATGTCCATGAATGGTGACTTCCCGGGCTTATCGAATTTTTGATTCGGCACCATCGGGTCATACCAGTATTTAACAGTTTTACCACTATTATCTTGGACTACACCGTTAGTATCCTTCTGCATCTTTCCAGACGGACCTTTTGATGAGTCATCTTGCACAGCTTGCTTCGAGTCTTTTTGTCCAAAAAACCAGCCTAATGCAACCACTAAGACTAATAAAACAGCAATAATGACTATATGGAGTCGTTTCATGGAGTACCACCTTTATTGGTATCTACTTCATATTGAGGTGCTAATTTCATATCCATAAAAGGGGATTTACCAGATTTGCTGAAATGCCTGTCTGGCAACATTGGGTCATACCAGAAAATTACTTTTCTGCCGTTGTCATTTTGTTCAATAACGGTCGTTGTGTCATTCGCTTTTATTTCATTCGGTAGCATCGGGCTAGGGTTTACTGCAGTTTCAGATGGCATTGCTTCCATCGACCTTTCTGATGTGGGCGTATTCCCTGTTTGAGTATTGATAGCTTCTTGATTATCTTTTTTAGAGCAGCCAATTACTGCTAGTAATATTATTGTGAAAGCTAAAAAGTTTGCAGTTTTCATGATGTATTCCTTTTTAATTTGGTTTGAATAGTTGGTTGTCGTTTAACAAGTAGCCGATTTTGACTGCGGCACGTTGTTTATCGGTCAAAATAGTCCAGTGATCTAACTCAATATCAAGTATGTCTCTACGTGCGTCCCAGACATCACTGAGCGGTTGTTTTCCAGATTGATATGCTGCTTGAGCGATACTTAATTTAGCTTCAGCATTGGGGATAAGTTTTGTGATGTGCTCGTTTTCACGCGCTTCTGCCGCTTCAGCATCTGCCATTGCACTTTCTAGTTCAGATGAAAGTTCACGTCGTCTATCCTCTGTGAGCTTGCGGGCCTTTTCGACTAAAACTACCTTTTCTGCGGTGCGGCGGTCTTGTCGATTAGCGCGATCTAATTGCAAGTCTATAGATACCTGAAAGCTCAGCATGTCGCTA
>JAYTRW010000207.1:0-1518 GCA_043745985.1 Methylotenera sp. | reverse complement strand
ATCAAAATGGTAATCTGCTGTCAGATACTTCTAAAAAGATGGGTGCCAATAACTTAGACCCAACGCAACTTAAATATATCGACGATATTCAACAAAGCATCATTAAACGTGTTGAATCTATCATTACACCGATTGTAGGCGCTAAAAATGTACGTGCTGAAGCGAGTGCGGAGATCGATTTCTCTAGCTTAGAGCAAGCAGCAGAAATCTACAAACCTAATCAAAAACCTGATGATGTAGCCATACGCAGCTTACAAAGCAACGAATCACTCACCAGCAATGGTGGCGCTGCTACTGGCGTACCTGGTGCTTTATCTAATCAACCACCTGCCAATGCTACGGCACCAATTACAACGCCTGCGGGTGCCGCAGCTGGTGCAACTGCGGAAGCTGCCCCGGTCAATAATCAAAAGAACACCACCACTAACTTTGAGGTAGATAAAACCGTTCGTTATTCACAACAGGGTATGGGTGGTATTAAGCGTTTAAATGTGGCTGTCGTTGTTAACAACATGCCTGTGGTTGATAAAAAAGGCAAAGTGACTTATAGACCACTCACAACTGCAGAAAAAACCCAAATCAATGACTTAGCAATGCAGGCCATGGGTTTCAATAAAGATCGTGGTGATGCATTAACCGTTGTGAATAGTTCATTTGCTGGTGAGCCTGAAGAAATTATTCCTGAAGTGCCTATGTGGAAAAATACTGAAACCATTGAGTACGGCAAAGATGCATTGCGCTTTATTGTAGGGATTGTGGTGTTGCTGCTGATTTATAAACGCGCATTAAGCCCAATGTTGCGTAAGTTAACAACGCCATCGCCAAAATTATTAAGTGCACCTGGTAATGAAGATGCAGTAGTGAACTTAAGTGGTGCAGAGGGGCAAGCTCAAATTGCTAATGTTGCAAGCAGTAATAGCAATTTAGCTGCTGCCAAGCAACTTGCTAAAGACAACCCAAGAATGGTGGCAAGTGTTGTAGCAAACTGGACAAGTGGAAATGAGTAGCGAAAATGAGTGATGCAGGCGTGTTGAGAAGCGCAATTTTAATGCTTGCGCTAGGTGAAGATGAAGCTGCAGAAGTGATGAAGTTTCTTAGCCCCAAAGAGGTGCAGAAGCTAGGCACGGCAATGTCAACATTAAAATCTGTGGGTCGTGAGCAAGTGGAAACAACCGTAACAGCTTTTTTAACTGAAGTGGAACAAAGTAGTGATTTTGGTTTGGATTCAGATGAGTATATTCGCTCAGTGCTTAACAAGGCATTAGGTGAAGATAAAGCTTCTGGTCTGTTAAACCGTATTTTGCAATCACGCGATGCGAGTGGTATAGAAAGCCTCAAGTGGATGGACGCGCCAACTGTGGCAGAGTTTATTAAGAATGAACACCCTCAGATTATTGCCACCATACTTGTGCATCTGGATGCAGATCAGGCGTCTGACATTATTGGGTATTTTGTTGAACGTTTGCGCCAAGACGTGATGCTACGTATCGCAACGCTCGATGGTGTAAAACCCATTGC
>JAYTRW010000206.1:0-5058 GCA_043745985.1 Methylotenera sp. | reverse complement strand
TGTATTACACTGCGTTCTTCAAGACTTAATTGTTTGTATTTTTCCATGCAACATTTTCCTTCGAAAAATGTTGCACTTCAAATTTGAGCGCGCCATGTGATTTATCTGAAATCATTCACAACATTAATAAAACACCGCAGCGTAATCTTGGCTGGGCATATTCAAGCGATATTGCTAAAGAAATATTGAACGTTGGCTCTCTAGCTTAGCGAGGAAATTGATGAAACTATGCATTACAGTTTCTTACTTTTAGTGCAAAAATACACCATATCTCTTAGGGGTTTGCGTCAAAATGCACCACCCAAGGATTTGATAAACTCTCACAATTTTGCGAGACTAATCTAGGATGGTCTGTATGGATATCATCTCCAAAACGAGCGCAGCGGGAGATAATATAGTTTAATACTTTTTAAGATGCACCAACTCAGCTAATCCACTATTGCCATCTGCGTATGCCAATTTAAAACTATCGCGTTTTTGCCAGCGTTGCCAAAAGTAATCTAAATGCTCAAAACGCTCATCAAGCGGAGTTTGATTGGCTGGAAATTTTGAGAATGCTATTGCGGTACACAAAGTAATGTCTGCAAAAGTTGGCGCGCTGCCGCCAAGTAACCATTCGCGACCATCTGCTAAATGTTGGTTAACTAAATTAGCATGTGCAAGAGCTTCTTTGCGGCAATGCTCGCCCCATTGTGGGTTATTTGTAAGCTCAATTTTCAGCCCTAAGCCTTGGTGCATGACGTGAAACATGGTCACAATCCGGTACAAAATATGTGTAAAAATACGGCTATTCCACATGTCATCTTGGCCCTGTGCTAATGCCGTATCTCCCATGACCTTGCGACCTACAAAACTTTGGTCTAAATAACGCGCAATACCTGTAGACTCTGATAAAAATGTGCCATCAGCCAATGCTAATGTAGGTGTTTCGCCCCATGGGTTCATTTTAAGGTGAGGCCATTGACGTTGTTGTCCGCCAGGCGCCATGTCATAAATGACTTCTTCAATATGTTCGGCGATGCCTTTTTCGTGTACAAATAAACGTAAGCGCTGTGGGTTTGGGAATGCAGAAGGTGAAGTAAATAAACGTAGTTTTTCGGTCATAATTTATCCTTTTTTGATGATTCTATAATGTAAAAAATACGCACTAATCAAGCATAAAAAAGAGGTTACACATCATCTGCAACCCGATTTTTAGCGCTTAGCTAGCAGTGTTTGCTGACATTACTTGCCTAATCTGCGACCAAAGCTAACTGCGTAAGCTGCCGGACGGGCTAATAAAATTGGATCCTCAGATGGCTCAATGCCGTCTACCAATGTTAATGGGTTATACATTGTGCTTTTTTCAAACTTTACACCATCCGCGTTCATGGCTTTTAGTGTCAGCGTTCCTAAATTGACTACTTTTCTGTTGGCAGGCCAACTCACCGTTGCATCATTGGTGACATCGCCCTTTTTGGCAATTTGTAGGGTAATACTATATTTTACTGTGCTGGTTTTTAGACGAGTTGGTAACTCTTCCATCAAATAGTTTGGTGTAGTTTTTGCTGTTTCTTCTTTAGTTAAGTATTTAGCACCTGTTAATGGCTTGATTAAATAGCGACCATAGTGTGTCTCACCTTTAGCGTTGGTGAATTTAAAAGCATTGACGCCAAAAAATGGTTGAGTAGCAAAGCTTACTGGCGCTGGTTTTGGCGTGGTAACAAACTTTTTAGCTGCAGGATGGCTGTCTAAAAATTGCTCAACAGGGCTGGGTTTTGGTGAATCTGGCTTAGTGGCAGCTACTGCATTGAGTAAACCTAAAAAATCTTCTGGTTTAGCTGCTGGAAAACCATTGACTGAAATGACCACCATATCTGTTACTACATCTTTGGATAAATTAAAACGTATTGCCATACCTTTTGGAAAGGCATTGCCATCTGCATCGGGTATATTGGGTACACCCGTTGCATTAGAAAAACGAACGGTTACAGGTGTTGTGACTTTGCCTTGCAAGTAAGATGCCTTAGTAATGGCTGAAGCTGTTGGGGCAGCAGTGAACTCACCATCAACTACAATACCCTTGGCGTGATTGGCGCGAAATCCCGCGTGTGGACCACTCGATAATGTAGTGAGTGTATCGACAATTTGCTCAACTACAGGTTTTGCAGTTGTGGCAGCAACTGCGGCAGTATCTGCATAGGCATTGGCCACGTTTAAAGCGAGCAAGCTTATGCTAAATAATGCTTTAGATGAAAATTTATTCATATTGAATCCTTAAATGTTAAAGTTGAAATGACATTGAACTATTTTACTTAGCTTACACGCCATGGTTTTTTAGCCAATCTTTGGCTAATTTTTGCGCATAATCAGCAGCGGTTTTATTATAAGTAGGGCGGTAATCTGCGTTAAAGCCATGGTTTACGTTTGGAAACACAACAATCTCAGACTTACTACCAGATTTTTCTAATTCAGCCTGCATTTGTTCAATAATTTCAGGCTTGATAAATGTATCGGTGCTAGCATACAAACCTAGTACGGGCACTTTTAAGCTGTGTGCAATATCCACTGGGTCGTTCGCTTTAATTTCAGATTTCATCCCATTGAGTAAGCCGTAGTACGCTACGCCGGCTTTAACATTTGGGTTGTGTTCTGCATAAAGCCATACAGTGCGACCGCCCCAGCAATAGCCCACTAAACCTAACTTTTCAGTATTACTTTTTTTGTTTGATTTTACAAAATCGACTGTTGCATTTAAATCAGAAAATACTTGCTCATCGGGCACTTTACTCACTACTTTGCTTAAAATCTCACCAATGTCGGTCATTTTTGAAACATCACCTTGACGTGCAAAAAGCTCAGGTGCAATAGCCAGATATCCCATTTTTGCGTAACGACGGCACATGTTTTTAATATGCTCATGCACACCAAAAATTTCTTGAATGACCAGAATAACGGGAAAATTTTTGCCAGCAGAGGGCATGGCTTGGTAAGCGGCAATGGTGCCGTCCGCTACTGGCACTTTTACTTCGCCAGCTTTAATGCCGTGCATATCAGTGGTGATTGCTTGCGCTAATAAAGGTTGTGATGCAATTGCAAAACCCACTGCAAGTGATGTCATCATAAACGCCCGACGTGTAAAACCAGCTGTTGCAGCTGCTGGCGTATATTCTGAGCTGTTAAAATCTAGTGGTTTAGAGCCATAAGTTTGCAAATCCATAGTCGTTCCTTAAAGAGAGAAAATAAATGAAACTAAAGTTTTATATGGGTGATGAGTGAAGCTCTAAGCGCTATCAACTGGTTGTTGAGCGTGTGTATTTCAGATGGCGAGCAACCTGTACTACAAGCTACTTTTAAAGGTACATGTTGAGATTTTTCTTGCAGTTCTTTGCCTAGTTTTGTTAATTTCACAATTACACGTCTTTCGTCCTCGGTAGCTCTTTGACGTGATAAATAACCATTTTTTTCAAGACGCTTCAATAATGGCGTTAATGTGCCAGAGTCTAAAAACAATCGCTCACCCAGCGTGTTAACTGGTACGCTATCTTGCTGCCACAGCACTAGTAATACTAAGTATTGTGGATAAGTAAGGTTTAGTGCGTTGAGTAGCGGCTTATAGACTTTCGTCATGCTCAGTGATGCAGAATAAAGAGCGAAACACATTTGTTGATC
This sequence comes from Methylotenera sp., assembly GCA_043745985.1. Lineage (GTDB taxonomy): Bacteria > Pseudomonadota > Gammaproteobacteria > Burkholderiales > Methylophilaceae > Methylotenera. The sequence goes on along the minus strand of JAYTRW010000206.1, from coordinate 1,407 downwards.
TAAATTAGGCTGTGGCATGACCTCAAGATTTTGCTTATCCGTATTAAAAGTTTGGGGATTAGTTTTTGACTCCATTACTATAAGTTTAACACAATTATATTGTGTACAATTAATTTTCTTAGTCAAACAAAAATAATGTGAGTAATTTTTACCATCAATGGATTAATCATTCAAAGCTATTTGCAACAGGTAAGAATCACCAATTAGCGGCAGCACAAGGTAACGCAGAGGCACAGCTCTACCTCGGTAATATGTACAGACAAGGAAAAGGCGTTGCGCAAGATTACACTGAAGCACTGAAGTGGCTCAAATTAGCGGCAGCACAAGGTGACGCACTTGCACAGTACGCCCTCGGTTTTATGTACGACCAAGGACAAGGCGTTGCGCAAGATTATGCGCGCGCACATATGTGGTTTAACTTGAGCGCAGCGAGTGGTTACGCAGAAGCTGTTAAGGCCAGAGATCTAGTCGCCGCCAGAATGACGCCACAAAAACTTGCAAGAGAATGTCAATCAAGCCAATTTAAGCATTGTGAATGACTATATTTAAGCTGAATGACTGAACAAAGCAAGTCGGGTGGTTCTATTGTTCGAGCTTGCCCCTCAAAAGTAGACACTGAGCGCATGATAAAATGAGCTAAAGGAGCAAGCAATGAAAGCCAAGCAATCGAAAGCGCAGTACTGTTGACGCGCGTTTAAAACTGACCAGATAAGGGCAGTTATGCGCGTCAACAATCCAGTATCAAATTTAAGTACTATCACTATATAACAAAACATTAAGCTTTAAAACCGTGGCTCATTTACCGTGGATTTTAAGCGTAAATAACCAAATACTCTCATGTATATTCAGTGGGGTCGTTATGTAGGAGTCAGAATTTCAAGGTCCAATATCACGATTAAGTAAAAAGGTGAAAGAATTAAGGCGCCAAAAGGATTTGGCTCAGGAAAAACTTGGATTAGAAGCTGAAGTTGATAGAATATTGGGGAGTAAAATTGAGCGGGAAATCGCCAACCCATCATTAGAAATCCAGATTAAACCTGCCTGCCAATTAGATGTAACTGTAGCAAAACTACTTTCTAGAGATTTCATAACAAAAGTAATAGCCTTAAATTTTTAAAAAAATTTAGATCAGTGTTTTAAAAAATCAGAATTGGTTTTGCAAAACTCACTGTATAGGCTCGGCGAGGGAGTGTTAAAAAAGGGGGTGTGGGGTGGCGGTGGCCTAGCGGTTTTAGCATACCTCGCATTGCGTGAATCTTGACCTTGCCCCTATTTAATAGAGTCCATAGCACGATTATTTATGCCGACTTTTTACGTTGTTCGGCAAACCAACGTCGTTCAAATTCCATCGGGCTAACATAGCCTAACGTCGAATGTAATCGACTGTGATTATAAAACATTAACCAA
>JAYTRW010000205.1:0-5064 GCA_043745985.1 Methylotenera sp. | reverse complement strand
CGAGGTTAAAAACGTGTCCATGACCGTGGCCATAGCTGCGAAGTACATTCTCGACCTGTTTTTCAATCGCTTCTGGCGTTGATAGCAAAATAGCGGGGTCTAAGTTACCTTGCAATGCGACTTTGTCACCAACACGTTTACGCGCCTGACCAATATCGATAGTCCAATCTAAGCCAAGTGCATCTGCACTAATTTCAGCCTGCGCTTCTAACCATAAGGCACCGCCTTTGGTAAACACAACGCTAGGGACTTTTCGACCATCATTATCTTTAGTTAAACCAGCCACGATTTTCTTCATATAATTAAGCGAAAATTCAATATAGGCATCGTGTGAGAGTGCGCCGCCCCATGAGTCAAATATCATCACAGCTTGAGCACCTGCGGCGATTTGCGCATTGAGGTACTGAATCACAGTTTGCGCTGTGGTTTCTAGAATATGGTGCAACAAATCTGGCCGTGCATAGGCCATTTTTTTAATCGTTAAAAAATCCGTGCCGCCTTTACCTTCCACCATGTAGGTTGCTAGCGTCCACGGGCTACCTGTGAATCCAATCAAAGGTACACGACCATCCAGTGTTTTGCGGATTTGCGCTACGGCATCAAATACGTATTGCAACCTAGCCATATCTGGCACTTCTAGCTTTAAAATTTCAGCTTCTTCACGTAGCGTGCGCTGAAATTTCGGGCCTTCACCCTCTTCAAAATATAAGCCTAAACCCATTGCATCTGGCACTGTAAGAATATCAGAGAACAAAATAGAGGCATCTAAAAGTGGATAGCGGTCTAAAGGCTGTATCGTCACTTCAGTCGCGAAGTCTGGACTTTTGCATAACTGTAAAAAACTACCGGCAGTTTTGCGGCTTTCACGGTACTCTGGTAAATAACGTCCCGCTTGGCGCATCATCCACACTGGCGTGTAGTCAGTTGGTTGGCGCATTAGCGCTTTCAAGAACGTATCGTTTTTTAATTCACTCATTGTGTTAACCTAAATATTCAACTCATAAAAAAGGACGCAAAATAATCTACTTCGCGTCCTTTGTGCCTAATCGTCGCTCTAAGCTTGGACTAGAAATTTCATTTTCGCCGCAACTTAGCGTGGCAATGTAGAGGAACCCATTAAAAACTCATCCACAGCCTTAGCTGCTTGACGACCTTCACGAATAGCCCATACCACTAAAGATTGTCCGCGGCGCACATCACCCGCTGCAAACACTTTTGTTTTGCTGGTTTTATAGCTATCTACGCCTTCGGTAGAAGCTTTTGCATTACCGCGAGCATCTTTTTCTACACCAAAAACTTCGAGCAATTTCTGCACTGGTGATACAAAGCCCATCGCTAATAATACTAAGTCAGCTTTAATGGTGAACTCTGAATCAGCGATTTCAACCATTTTGCCGTTAACCCATTCAACTTTAGCGCCTTTTAAAGCGACTACTTTGCCATTCTCGCCAATCAACTCTTTAGTGGTGATAGACCAATCACGGCTCACGCCTTCTTCATGTGAACTTGAAGTACGCATTTTAAGCGGCCAATTTGGCCAAACGAGCTCTTTATTTTCTTTTTCTGGTGGTTGTGGCATTAATTCAAATTGCGTAATGCTCAACGCACCGTGACGATTTGAGGTACCTACACAGTCCGAACCTGTGTCACCGCCGCCAATCACTACCACGTTTTTGTTGCTCGCCATCACTTGGTTTACAACCGTATCGCCAGCCACTACTTGGTTCTGCGGTGTTAAAAAGTCCATGGCATACATCACACCATCTAACTCACGACCCTTTACTGGTAAATCACGTGGATACTCGGCGCCGCCCGCTAAAATCACTGCATCAAACTCAGCGAGTAAATCATCAGCTTTAACATTTTCACCTACATTTTGATTGACACGGAACTCCACACCCTCAGCTTCCATCTGCGCCATACGACGATCAATATGTGATTTTTCCATTTTAAAATCTGGAATACCATAACGAAGCAAGCCACCAATACGGTTATTTTTTTCAAGCAACACAACACTATGGCCTACACGTGCCAATTGTTGCGCAGCTGCCATTCCAGCAGGGCCTGAACCGACAATTGCGACCTTTTTACCTGTTTTATGCGCAGGAATTTGTGGAGTTACCCAGTCATTTTCCCAAGCTTTATCAATAATCGCGTGTTCAATAGATTTAATACCAACAGCATCTGCATTGATATTGAGCGTACAAGCCGCTTCACAAGGCGCTGGACAAATACGACCAGTGAACTCAGGAAAATTATTAGTTGAATGCAACACATCAATCGCTGCTTTCCAATCTTGGCTATATACCAAGTCATTAAAATCTGGGATGATATTATTGACTGGGCAACCCGTAGTACAAAATGGGATACCGCAATCCATACAGCGCGCACCTTGCTGTTTGGCTTCTGCATCGCTTAAATGTAATACAAACTCTTTGTAATTCTTAACGCGGTCAGTCACTGGCAAATTTGCTTCAGCCAGTCTATCGAACTCCATGAAACCTGTTACTTTGCCCATACTAATAAGCCCTTACCCATATTTAATTTTTTGCATTGCGCATACTGTTTTTAACAAGCAATTATTTAGCCAACTTTATTTTGTGTTTAAGCTGCAACCAGTGCTTTATCTTCATCCATTTCGATTAAAGCGCGTTTATATTCGTTTGGCATCACTTTGACAAACTTAGTTCTGTAGTTTGTCCAATCAGCTAACATCGCAGTAGCACGAACGCTACCAGTATAGTTAGCATGATTTTCAATCAAAGTTTTTAGCGTGATTTCATCTGGCTGATCTAAATGATGTACTTTACCTAAACTTGCATCTGCACTTTCTACTTTTTCAAGCGCAACCATGCTCATATTGCAGCGTTTTGCAAATAGACCATCTTCGTCATACACATATGCCACGCCACCGCTCATACCAGCTGCAAAGTTTTGACCTGTTAAACCAAGCACCACAACAGTGCCGCCAGTCATGTATTCGCAACCATGATTACCTACGCCTTCAACGACCGCAGATGCACCTGAGTTACGTACGCAGAAGCGCTCGCCTGCAACGCCACGGAAATAGCTTTCGCCTGTAGTTGCACCATACATCACGGTATTACCAATGATAATATTTTCATGTGCAATACCACGGAATGCGACTGGCGGTTTGATAATAATACGTCCGCCACACAAGCCTTTACCCACGTAATCGTTACCTTCGCCAGTCAATTCAAACGTAATGCCTTTGGCTAAGAATGCCGCAAAACTTTGACCAGAAGTACCAGTAAAGTTGACGTGTATCGTGTCATCAGGCAAGCCTACATGACCATAACGCGTAGCGACTTGGTTAGACAACATAGTACCTACGGTACGATTTGTATTAGAAATTGGTATATCTAATACTACTTTTGCACTGGTTTCTAAGGCTGTATTAGCCAAGCTAATTAATTTGTTATCTAGCGCTTTCACTAAGCCGTGATCTTGCACATCGTTATGTTTGCGTGAAACCGTTGCTGGCATTGCTGGCAAATGGAACACTTTGGCAAAATCTAAACCTTGAATTTTCCAGTGGTCAATGCCTGCTTGCATATCTAACAAATCTGCACGACCGATTAAGTCATCAAACTTAGCAACACCGATAGAGGCCATTAACTCACGCACCTCTTCAGCCACAAAGAAGAAGTAGTTCACCACGTGCTCAGGTTGACCTGTAAAACGTTTACGCAACTCTGGATCTTGTGTTGCCACACCTACAGGGCATGTGTTCAGATGGCATTTGCGCATCATAATACAACCCTCAACTACTAGCGGCGCAGTAGCAAAACCGAATTCATCTGCGCCTAATAAAGCACCAATCACCACATCACGGCCCGTTTTAATTTGACCATCAACTTGTAGCACCACACGGCCGCGTAACTGATTGAGCACTAGAGTTTGTTGTGTTTCTGCCAGACCAATTTCCCATGGACCGCCAGCATGCTTCACTGATGAAATGGGTGAGGCGCCTGTACCGCCATCGTGACCAGCAATCACGATATGGTCTGATTTAGCTTTAGCCACACCAGCCGCAACCGTACCTACGCCAGTTTCAGCGACTAGTTTTACTGAAATAGAAGCTTTTGGGTTTGCATTTTTTAAGTCATGAATCAACTGCGCCAAATCTTCAATTGAATAAATATCATGATGTGGAGGAGGGGAAATCAAGCCAACGCCAGGCACTGAGAAACGCAATTTCGCAATGTATTCAGACACCTTATGACCAGGTAATTGGCCGCCTTCACCAGGTTTAGCACCTTGTGCCATTTTGATTTGAATTTGATCCGCAGATGCCAAGTATTCAGCCGTTACACCAAAACGACCTGAAGCCACTTGTTTGATGCGCGAGCGCATTGAGTCGCCCGCTTTTAGCGGAATATCTTTCACAATGACATCGCTACCAATGACTTTCGCCATCGTCGTATCGGTGGCGACACGAATGAAGCGCTTCGCATCTTCGCCACCTTCACCAGTGTTCGATTTACCGCCGATGCGGTTCATGGCAATCGCTAAGGTTGCATGCGCTTCCGTAGAAATTGAACCCAGTGACATGGCACCAGTCGCAAAGCGTTTAACAATTTCTTTGGCTGACTCTACTTGATCTAGCGGAATTGCCGCACCGACTGATTTAATCTCAAACAGGCCACGCAATGTCATGTGACGACGTGTTTGGTCATTGATTAACTTAGCGTACTCTTTATAAGTATCATATTGACCAGTGCGGGTTGCAAGTTGCAGTTTAGCAATAGAATCTGGCGTCCACATATGTTCTTCGCCACGCACTCTAAATGCGTACTCGCCACCTGCATCTAAGCTGTTAGCCAACACTGGATCTTCGCCAAATGCAGACGTGTGCAAACGTTCTGCTTCTTCGGCCACTTGGTCTAAGCCAATACCTTCAACATTCGTAGTGGTACCAGTAAAGTATTGCTCTACGAAAGCTGTATTTAAGCCAATGGCTTCAAATTTCTGAGCGCCGCAATAGGATTGATAAGTAGAAATACCCATTTTTGACATGACTTTATACAAGCCTTTGCCAAC
>JAYTRW010000204.1:0-5070 GCA_043745985.1 Methylotenera sp. | reverse complement strand
TTATCAAGAGTGCGGATGCCTCAGCGGCAGTGATAACTCAAACAAATTTAAGTGTGGGTGAGCGGATATTGCAGTCAGTAAAAGCCACGCAAATGGCCGTAGGGATGAATACCAATTTAGGCATCATTTTACTGTGTGCGCCGTTGATTCATGCGGCTTTACATGCCATTCAGACCCTAGATGGTAAAAGTCAAAGCCTGCAGCAGCGTTTGGACTCCACTTTAAGTCAGTTGTCTGTTGAGGACGCAACTTTGGCTGGGCAAGCGATTGTGTTAGCAAATCCAGCTGGTCTAGGCAAGTCTGGTGTGAACGATGTTCATGAAACCTCAAGTGTGAGCTTGCTGGAGATGATGGCTTCAGCACAATATAAAGATCGCATTGCATGGCAATATGCAAATGCTTTTGCAGATCTATTTGAGTTTGGTTTGCCGCACTACAACAAGGCGATGCATCAATGGAATAATCAAGCTTGGGCTACCACTGCCTTATATTTGGGCTTTTTAGCAAGGCAATTAGATAGTCATGTCGTCCGTAAGTATGGTGAGGTATTGGCCAAGGAAGTTATGCAAGAAGCGGTAGACCTGCAAGCTCTTTATTGGGCGACGGAAAATCCAAAGTTAGTACAAAAACACTTATTGGCATGGGATGCCTCTTTAAAAGCTCGGAACATCAACCCTGGCACTACTGCAGATTTGACTGTCGCTTGCTTAATGGTGAGTAATTTTGAGGAATTTGTTTAGGAAATCTGAGTAGTTGTTGGGTTTTGTGGCTCAAAGGGGTATATTGTGAAGAGTGTAAATTAACGATAATTTATAAGAATAATATTAAATATCAAACGTTTGGATGTACTTTGGTATTTAAAACCAGACAATAAAAATGAGAGTAAAGAATAATGGTAGAAGCTAACAAAAAACCAAGAATTGCGTTTTTAGAGGACGATTTGGCTTATGCAGAAACAATTTTAGAGTGGTTTAACGAAGCCGGTTTTGAGGTGGATCACTTTGTTACGGGCTTAGATTTTCTTCGTAAATTTACAAATGCACAATATGACCTTTGTCTTTTTGATTGGGCGCTACCCGATATGGAAGGTCCAGATGTCATGGTGAGCATCAAGCTCAAATCCAATAAACTTCCCCCCCATTATTTTTTTGACGGGTCGCAGTGCTGAAGATGACATTGTTCGTGTGATTGAATCAGGTGCTGATGATTACATGGTAAAACCTGCCAGCCGCCAGTTGATTATGGCGCGCATCAATGCCCTGCTAAGAAGAACCCAACCTGAATATAAGAACGAAACGGTTTGTGATTTAGGTAGCTTGAAGATTGATACTAAGCAGCGCTTGGTATTATTATACGGTGAAGAAATCAAACTGACAGACAAGGAGTTGGATTTAGCTTGGTACTTTTTGAAAAGTGTTGGCGTGCTTTTATCTAGAGTACACCTGATGCAGGTGGTATGGGGTTCCAGCGCAGATATCGAAACACGTAAGGTTGACGTACATGTTAGCCATTTGCGTACTAAGCTGAAGTTAACACCAGAGCATGGATGGAAACTTACTTCCGTTTATCAGCAAGGTTACCGCTTAGAGAGAGCGGAGTAGTCACCCATGAAAAACTCTCTTTATATTTTCAGTGTTGCGCTGTTGTTTGTGTCTGTTGTTAGCCATGCAGATGACGTCAGCACTGAATGGAGGTCTGTGGGAAACCAAGAGACAGTTTGGGCATATAGCGTACTTAAAAATGATTCTTTTGAACGTATTTATCAAAAGTATTTAAATAAACGTGCCAATATTACTGAACTATCAGAATACAACCATCACCCGCTTAGTAAGAAATTACAACCCGCACAGACCATCAACATTCCTGTTGAAATGCTGAGAAGAATACCAACTCACGCACAAGTTTTGCTGGCTTACGGTGACGTCAATGCAAGTGGCATTGCTGGTGGCTATACGCATCAAGTGAGAAAAGATGACTTGTTTGTGACTGGAGATTCTTTAGCGACAGGTAAAAATAGTCTTGCAAAATTGCTTTTTGCAGATGGCTCTAAAATTGATATTCAGTCGAACTCCAGTTTAAGTATTCAAGACAGTTATCAATATGTGGGTAAAGAAACCTTTGTTACGAATTTGAAATTGGCCAAAGGCCGTACCCAGGTTTCCGCGAATCCAGAGCATGTTATAGGCAATACATTAAAGATACAAACGCCGTCGGCGGTTGCTGCTGTACGTGGCACGCAGTTTAGAGTAGCTGCTGAAGAGAGTGTTTCTTTGCAAGAAACCTTAGAGGGTCGAGTGGCATTTAGTGCAAGTGGTCAAGAGGTTTTACTCACCAAGGGCTATGGTAGCCTGGCAGAAAAAGACAAAGCGCCTTTGCCGCCGATTCAATTGCCCGGTGCGCCAGATGTAAGCAGATTGCCAAAATTATTTGAACTAAACTCTGCTGAATTTAACTTTATAGCCCAACAAGGCGTTGTTGCATGGATTGGGCAGCTGGCTTTAGATGAAGATTTTACGCAAATATTGAGTGAGCAAACGACTCAATCAGGAAAGTTGGTTTTTGCAGATTTAGCTGATGGTCAATATTACTTGAAGCTTATGACGCAAGATCAGCATGGTTTGCAAAGTATGGATGCAATCCATGTTTTTCATGTAAAGGCACTTCCGCCAGAGCCGTTGTTGGAATTGCTTGAACCCTTAGATGGCGCGGTTATTCCACTTGCACCAACCGATTTAAGCTGGACTCCTGTGCCAACTGCGACTAGATACCTCGTACAAGTTGCTCGAGATGCTAACTTTACTGATAATCTATATGAGCGCCATAGTTAGTATAGCAAACTCTCCATCAATCAGTCGTTTGGTGCGGGCATGTTTTATTGGCGAGTTGCAGCATTGTCGGGTGGCAAGCCGCAGAAGTTTTCAAATGTCAGAACATTCTCTCGTTAATCTTAGAGGTCTAAATCTAGATTGCTAAATCCAGAACTCTAATGTAAATATTACCTATTAGTGCAATTTAAACTTAACCAGCTAAGTGACCGTTTTTTTACAGCCTTAATACTGATGCTTATTGCTTTAGTACTGGCTTACAGCGGTTTATTAGTTCGGTTTGATAATCTTCATTACGACTTAGGTCGTTATCTCACTTTTAAGCCAGCGCCGGCTGATATTGTGATTGTTGCAATTGATGAGGCTAGCTTGAAAAGTATAGGCAGATGGCCTTGGTCTCGCAATGTGCATGCTGATTTAGTGAATAAACTCAAGCAAGAGCAAGCACGTGTCATTGGTTTGGATATTATTTTTTCTGAACCTGAATTGAGTAATGCCAAAGCTGATTTGGTATTAGCTCAAGCCATAGAGAAAGCGGGCAATGTAGTATTACCCGTGCTATTTGAAGAGCCATACAAAGGCTCACCAGTTAAGCAAAGCCTGCCTTTGGAAATCTTTGCGCTACATGCTGCGGCTTTAGGGCGAGTCCATGTACCATTAGATGCCGATGGCATTGCCCGTGGCATTTATTTGTCGGAGGGGCTGGGTGTTGCAAGTCTTCAGCACTTCTCGCAAGCTGTGCTACAAGCAGCCAAAAAACTGCCCAATAATATCAAATTATTCCCTAGCGATGTCATATATACAAAAACATTATTAACGAAGTCAAATAACTTAATTTCACTTGATGAGCGCAGAGTTAAGTTTTTAGGCCCACCTGGACATTTTCGACGTATTTCTTACATCAATGTGCTCGCTGGAGAGTTCCCCGCTCATTTCTTTAAAGATAACATTGTATTGGTTGGTGCAACGGCTGTTGGGATGGGAGATGTATTGCCTACGCCAGTGTCAGCACAAATGCAGCCCATGCCCGGTATTGAGTTTCATGCAAATGCTATTGCCGCGATGCGAGATTCTGCGTTAATCATTAACGCGCCAATTTGGCTTACTTGTTTGCTAAGCGTTATGCTGGCTTTGGTACCATTATTGTTCTTACCAAAACTCAGCCCATTAAAATCCTTACTTTCCATTATTATTTATTATTTCATGGTGATGATAATAGCCATCGCGATGCCAAGTCTCTTTAATATTTGGATACCACCAGCAAGTGCATTAATCGCGATACTACTTGCGTATCCTATATGGAGTTGGCGTAAGCTTGAGTCTGCCCAAGTCTATTTAGATAACGCACTAAAAAATCTCCATGACGATTTAGCTTTGTTGGGTGTAGATAAAAAAGAGTTAGAGTATGAAGATGATAAAGACTCTATGTGTTCACGCATCTCAAATGTTAGGCTAGCTTCAAAGCATTTGCGAGACTTGCATGGTGTGAGGCGGGATACTTTATCTTTTATTTCACATGATTTGCGCGCTCCACTTGGTGCTGCCATTATGTTGCTAAATGAAGATGATGTTCATCACAAGCATTTGCCACGTATTACCCATATGCTCAACCGATCTCTCGCCATGGCCGATAATTTTCTACAATCATCAAGGGCTGAAATGGCAGATGTGAGTAAATTTCAAGAGTTAGATTTCGTGAGTCTGGTTCAACAAGCCTTGGATGATGTTTATGCGGTAGCACATTTCAAGAAAGTAATATTCAATACACTACTACCTAAAGGTAACCTTTGGCTGAAAGGTGATTTTGGTTTGTTGCAGCGGGCTGTCACAGAATATTCTGTTAAATGCAGTAAAGTACTCGCCAGTAGAAGGCATGATATATGTCGAGTTGAGCGAAAAAAATAACGAGGCGATATCATGTATTACTGATGCTGGGCCTGGCATCGAACCAGAAAGAGTCGTTAAGTTATTTAAGCGCTTTAGCCGAGCAGAAGGCGAACATCAAGCAGCAGATGGCACGGGATTAGGTCTATATTTTGTAGAGGTGACCTTTAAAAAGCATAGCGGAAGTGTTTGTGCGCGCAGTGAGTTTGACCACGGCGCAACATTTACTTTGACCTTACCATTAGAGTTGCAAAAAATTTAAGGGTCTGTCCTAGATAACTAGGCCATATGTTTCTTAACCCATTGTTTTATTTGTAATAACTGTGCTTGTAGTGATGGGTTATTAAAACGCCACTCGCAC
>JAYTRW010000203.1:0-5071 GCA_043745985.1 Methylotenera sp. | reverse complement strand
TAGCGTCGCAAGCGCCGCCCACCACGGCAGCGCATTTGAAAGCAAAAACCATGACGGCGGTAGCATGGCAAGTGTCCGACCGGGTGACGCGACCGCGTTATTCGGCGCCGAAGTGCGCCAAGTCAAACCGCATAGATTTGCTATGTCGCATGGTCTACAGGAAAAAGCCTCGAATGAACCAAGTTACATTCGTGAGATTGGGTAGTTTGCAGGGTTTAAAAAACGGTGCTATTTTAGAAAAGGACTGTATGAAGTTTTTTAAGGGGCTAACAACCCGAAAGGCAAGCTAGGAAAGGGTTACAGCGTGTTATTGGAAAGTTATCCACAGGTAATGGAAATTGAGAGAAATAGTGAAGTGCTAGTTTTTACTGTTTCAAATGGTCTGAGAGTGGCGTGGTTATTGGCTTTAATATAGATTATACGAAGTAAAAAAATCTCTATGAAATAACGTTTCTCGTTAACAACTGTGCTCACTACACTAAAATGAATGATCAAATATTTAAGCTGCATAAGCTAGCTCCTTGATGCGATAATATTTCATGGTTTCAGTTCTTAATCCAAATTCTATTCTGCTCGCCTCAAATGATAGTGACGTTTCCCTATGGATTGAATCTTTAGAGAAGCGTTTCTCGCCTACCGATATTCAGTTAATTCGACATGCTTGCGACCTGGCTGCACCGCTCTATGCTGGTAATGCTGAAGTTACAGGTACGCCACTATTGCAGCATGCACTGGGTGCGGCGACTATCCTAATCGACATGAACATGGATGTAGAAACCATTGCCGCCACGATATTACATGCCGTACCAGAGCGACTTGTTGATTGGCATACGACGCTGGAAGCTCGTTTCGGCAACAATATTGTTGGCTTGGTCGAAGGTATTTCACGTATGGAGAAAATCCAAGCATTCAGTGAGATTGAAGGCCTACATGATTCAGACATAAAAAATGCCGACCATGCGCAGCAGGTAGAGAGCCTGCGCAAAATGTTGTTGGCTATGGTACAAGACATCCGCGTTGTGCTGATCAAACTCGCTGAGCGTACACAAACATTACGTTGCTTGTCTGGTGCTAGTCCTAGCCAGCAAAAACGAATTGCACAGGAAAGTAAGGGAATCTTTGCGCCGCTGGCTAACCGCCTTGGCGTGTGGCAAATTAAATGGGAGTTGGAAGACTTATCTCTGCGCTATCTAGAGCCTCAGCTCTACAAAGACGTTGCAAAAATGTTGGACGAGCGCCGAGTGGATCGGGAGCAATACATCATAGATATTGTGAATCATCTAAAAGATGAGTTGAACCATGCAGAAATCAAGGGCGAAGTAACTGGGCGACCTAAACACATTTATAGCATCATCAAGAAAATGGAGAGTAAGTGCCTTGATTTCAGTGAGCTTTATGATGTGCGTGCTGTGCGGATTTTGGTCGATGACATTAAGGATTGCTATACTGCGCTCGGTCTGATTCATAATCTATGGCAACCAATACCTGGTGAATTTGACGACTATATTGCACGCCCTAAAAGCAATAATTACCGTTCGCTGCATACTGCCGTCAGTGGGCCACGAGGCCTAGCATTGGAGGTTCAGATTCGTACTGTTGAGATGCATCAACACTCTGAACTAGGCGTCGCCGCTCACTGGCGCTATAAGGAAGGTGGTAAATCTGATGCGAAATTCGATGAAAAAGTCGCTTGGTTGCGTCAAATACTAGCTTGGAAAGACGAGGTTGCAGACAGCGGTGACTTACTAGAGCAGTTTAAAAGCGAGTTGTTCCAAGACAAGGTCTACGTGCTGACGCCGCAGGGAAAGGTGATTGATTTGCCCACTGGCGCTACCCCTATTGATTTTGCCTACACATTGCATACCGATTTGGGGCATCGCACACGTGGTGCGAAGGTGGATGGAAGCATCGTGCCACTGAATACCAAACTGCAAAATGGTCAGCGCGTGGAAATTCTGACGTCAAAACTTGGCTCACCTAGCCGCGACTGGCTCAATGCTACCCTCGGTTTTCTGCAAAGCCCAGGTGCTCGTGCTAAAGTTAGGCACTGGTTCAAATATCAACATTTCGAGGGAAATGTAACTCAAGGTCGAGCGAAGCTGGATCGCAAGTTGCATCGTGCCGGCGTCGGTGCTATCAATTTAGAAAAAATAGCGCAGAAACTGCAATTTCAGAAACTTGAAGATTTTCTGGCTGCTATTGGGCGCGGAGATATTAGTGAGCATCAAATTGCCCTCACTATTCAAGATGAAGTAGCCCCAAAACAAGAGCAAGTTGCCAAACCACTCGCCCCTAGACGCCCTTCAATAATAAAGCCTCAGACTGAGGTGGTGATTGAAGGCATAGGCAATCTGCAAACCAGCACAGCCAAATGCTGCAAACCTATGCCGCAAGATGCAATTGTTGGCTACCTTACGCGCGATCATGGTGTGACGATTCACCGCAAGGCTTGTACTTTCATCGCGCGATTACCAGAGGAACGACGCGATCGCGTTTTGAACGCTCAGTGGGGTGAATATCAAAGTGTCCGTGCGGATGTGGATATCGAAGTGGAAGCGCATGACCGCCAAGGTCTGTTGCGATACATCAGTGACCTATTTGTCCGCGAAAAGGTGAATGCCACAAAAGCTAATACTATGAGTAGAAATAATCTAGCTTTAATGCAATTTTCGATCGAGATTTCTGACTTGGAACAACTCAGCCGTCTGTTGGCGTTGATACAGAAAGTGCCAAATGTTATCGAAGCGCGGCGGCGATAATTCATGAGTGAAGTTTATATAGATTAATTTTGCTTTAGTAATTCGGTACGGCGACATCACCGCCCTCCTCTGTTATATTTTCAGTTATATAAATTCAATCTTGATTACTTAGTCGACTCTGAACAACTCCCAAGCGATTGATTTTATTGTATAAAAGTTGTATTTATGTGGTATGAATTTGCCGTAAATGCGATAATAACGCTTTGATTTCTTGCAAATTTCAGCGTGTATTGATGGGACCTAAACCTTATTCCCCTGCCTCTGGTGAGTTATTTCAGCTAGTATTTACTGATTTGATTAATCTTGAACATCCCTTAGTCAAGCTTGCCACTTTAATTGACTGGGAAGTCTGTAGGGGTTTAATAAAACTGGACACTCTAATCGGATGATAAACTCATCCTGTTAAAAAAAGCGTCAGCCTTTTTTGCCAAACACCAAAAATGAAAGTCAATTTGGTCAGCATTTGGCAACAAAAGGCACCTGATGTTTCAGCCGTCAACAGCAAGGTTTATTGCACTCAACGCTATTGCAAACTGATTGAATTAAATACGTCGAGCTATTATGCCATTAAAGCACGGCAGGCTTTGCCTGCTGTGATTAAACCTGAGCAAGTAGCACTTAAATCCGCATTTACGGCAAGCGGCCAGACCTATGGTAAGCATATTGGGCGCATTGCGCCCAATGTATTACAGCAAAACTTCAAAGTCACCCAGGTCAATACGGTGTGGGTTGCTGATATTACCTATATTCGTACACAATCTGGCTGGCTTTACTTGGCAGCGGTGATGGATTTATATGCCCGTAAAATTGTAGGATGGGCGCTGGCTTCCCCTATGCAGGCCAGCTTGGTATGTTCGGCGCTTAATATGGCTATCATTGCTAGGCAGCCAGCGCCAGGGCTGATTGTTCATACTGATCAAGGGTGCCAGTACGCGAGTGATGATTACTTGGATTTACTGGCAAAGCATAAGCTCACTGCTAGCATGAGTGGTAGGGGTAATTGCTATGACAACGCAGTGATGGAGCGTGTATGGCAAACCCATTATGCCAATCATCAAGAGGCTATCCGAGATATTAGTCATTACATTGTTGCTTTTTATAATGCATGTCGACTACACTCAACCTTGGGTTATCTGTCCCCCAATCAGTTTGAAGCTAATTTGACAGAATTACACCAAAATACGTCGATTGGGGTGTCCAGTTATTGTTGACCACTACAAGTTGTTCAGGGTCGACTATGTAGGATAGCAGATGGACTGTTCAAAATTTAGATGTCGCCGAACCTATAGCCTCAATGCAAAATGAGGTTGACCTCTGTGATAGAGGCAACTGAAAATAAAGATAATCGTCAAACAGCAAGACCAGAGTTTGTCAGCAAACCCAATACAACTAATATAGAAAACTCCGCACCTCAAGAGAGTAAGCCTGCAGATCCTATGGACACCTTCAAAATAAGCTCATGGTGGAAGTTAGGCGGTAGCCCAGATAATCTAAAGAGCTCAATTCAAGAGTGCGTCAAATCGCTTGGGAAGGCTAATGAGCCCAATATGCAAAGTAAAAAGGTGACTAGAGGCTTATTGTTATGTATGCAAAAAAAAGACTGGCACGGCTTGCGTGATAAACAGTAAGTAAAAATGAATAAAGCCGAGAATCATCTCGGCTTTATTGATAAAACACACAGGTTTTAATCTATATATATTTATTTGACGTTATCTATTATTAAAAAATGCAATATTCATAACCTTGTCGTTTACAAAAGTAATTTCTGTTTCTTTGTAAGCATGTTTTGGATCATATTTTACTAAGTTTTTGTAATACCACATTTCTACGTTTACACGCTTAGAGTCTTTCTCATCAGCACCTACTTTGCCTAAAAAACCTGAAGCACCAGCAGGTTTGACTGACAGTTCTTTTTTAAATGGTGCGCCTAACTTATCAGAAATCACCTTTTTAGTTTTACCGCTAAATGAATTGAGAAACTGATCTTCGGTATATGTCTCACCAGCAGAAGCTGCATTAACTTGACTTAAGCTTACGGTAACTAAGATTGCTGCAGTTAGTAATACTTTGACGGTTTTATTGATGGTGAATTGCATTGATTAAATCTCCTAAACGACTTTTAATTATCTCACTTATAGCATTTTTACGCACTAATAGAACGTTCTAGTTTAACGTACGTAAACAACTTTCGCTGACTCAAGCAGCAAATATTTTCAATCCATCGTAACCCACGAATACATTTTTCGGCAATTGCTCACTTAAAGCCGCATATTCAAGCTCATGCGTCATATGAATCAAATAGGTTGAATCTG